>JASHXG010000031.1 GCA_030043675.1 Vulcanimicrobiota bacterium | reverse complement strand
TCATGCCGAGAGCTTCAAATCGAAACGGTTTGGTCGGCCGGCCACGCAAGACGGCGACCAGGTTATCGGCGAGGTGCGGCCCTTCGCGAATGGCGTGCTGCGCCGTCATCGGATAAGTGCCGCCTTTCCAGTACGGTATCGACGCGCAGTCGCCGAGCGCCCACACGCCGGGAACTCCCATCACGCGCATGTCGCTCTCCGTCACGACCGCGCCGCGGCGCGTCAGCGGCAGCGTCGTCTTTGCAATCGTCGGCGACGGCTTTACGCCCGCGCTCCAGATGATCGTCTCGCTCTCGATGCGGCGGCCGCTCTGCAGCGTCAACCCGTGCTCGTCGGCGCCGGTGACGCCGTCGCCGGTCAGCACTTCGACGCCGCGCCGCTCGAGAATGCGGCGCGCGTACTCTCCCATTTTCGGCGGGAGACCGAGCAGCAACGTGGGAGCGGCTTCGATCAAAATCATCTTGATCTCATCGGGACGCAGGCTCCGGTAGAATCCGATGAC
Source organism: Vulcanimicrobiota bacterium (assembly GCA_030043675.1). GTDB lineage: Bacteria > Vulcanimicrobiota > Vulcanimicrobiia > Vulcanimicrobiales > Vulcanimicrobiaceae > Cybelea. The sequence goes on along the minus strand of JASHXG010000031.1, from coordinate 10,296 downwards.
GCTGCGAAAGAGCTCGACGATCTCGCCGGCGGTCTCAACCCCGGTGAAGCCTCCGCCGACCACGACTAAGGTCAGCAGCCGGCGGCGGCGCGTCTCGTCGTTGATCGTGTCGGCAAGCTCGAGCAGCCAGACGAGATGGTTGCGCAGCGCGTCGGCGTCCTCCAGCGTTTTGAGCGCCCACGTGTTTTCGGCCACGCCCGGCAGACCGAAGGTCGACGTCGACGAGCCGAGCGCTAGAACGAGCTGATCGTAGTGCAGGTCGACGACCAGACCGGTAAGCACGTGACGATAGGTCACGGTCTGCCGCTCGACGTCGATCTTTTCCACTTCAGCCAAGATGAAGCGGGTGCGGCGCAGCTGTTCGCGGATCGGCGTCACGACGTGACGCACCTCCAGCTCGCCCGACGTGACCTCGGGCAGCATCGGCGTAAAAAGCTGGAAGTTGTCGCGGCTGATCAGAACGATCTCGGCTTCGTTCTCATGCAAGCGCTGCTCGAGCCGGCGGGCGACGGCGACGCCCGCGAATCCTCCGCCGACGATGACGATGACCGGCACAGCGCGCGGTTGAAGAAGGCCGCGTGGAATACCTCCCTCCCCCCGAGCCCGGCTCCCAACCCGAGCCCACCAAGACGGCGCAGCGGCGACGTACCGGCGGAATCGGTGCGATCCTCGCGGCGCTCGCCGCCTTCTTGGTGAAGTTCAAATTTCTCTTGCTGTTCGGGGCGAAGCTGGTCGGCCTAAGTTGGACCTTCCTACTCTCGCTGTGGATATACGTCGTCGTCTTCGGCTGGAAGCTTGCCGTGGTCATCATGCTGCTGCTTCTGGCGCACGAGCTCGGTCATTACTTTGCCTTTCGGGCCTACGGCCTGCCCGCGCGGTTGCCGGCCTTCGTTCCGCTGTTGGGGGCCTTCACCGCCGGTGCGCCGCCCCAAGATTTGGAACAAGAGGCCTACATCGCACTGGCCGGACCGCTGACCGGTCTGGGGCTCGCGGCGGCCTGCTATGCGGTCGGCGACGCGACGCAAGACCGCTTCTGGTTTGCCTGCGCCGATCTCTCGGCGTTTCTCAATCTCTTCAATATGATTCCGATGCCGCCGTTCGACGGCGGGCGCATCATCGGCGCGCTCTGGCCTCCGCTGTGGTTCGCCGGGTTCGCGCTCTTCGTCGTCTTCGCGATCTTCTTTCACATTCCGATTCTCTTCGTCGCGATCATCGGTCTGCTCGGCCTGCCCGCGATGCTGGCAGCCTGGCGCGGGCGGCCCGATCCGCGCGCGGAGCATATGACCTTCGGCGCGCGGCTGCGCGTCAGCATTTGGTATCTCGCGACGGTGCTCGGCCTCTTCTTCGTCATGTCGCAGGCGCATCTGGTGGCGGCGCCGGCTCAAGGCGCAAGCGGCATCGGCGCCTGGTGACGCAGCGCCGGCTGCTCGCCGCGGCCTGCCTCGCGATCGCCGTCGCGCTGATGGCCGCGCGTCCGGCGGCGACACCGGGTCCGGTGCTGCGCGACTTCGAGGCCTACTGGAGCGCGGGCGCAACCTGGAGCGCGCGAGCCGATCCATACGAACGCGCGATCTGGAATGCCGAGCGCGAGGTTCCCGGCGTCGATGCGCGACGCGACGAGCTCTTGCCATTCATCGGGCCGCCCGCGACGCTGCTGCTCTGGAGTCTGCTGGCGCGCCTCCCCTACGACGTCGCCGCCGTCGTCTGGTGGAGCGTCCTCGCGCTCTCGTTGCTGGCGCTGGTGCCGTTGCTGATTCGCGCAGGCGGCGCATCGATCACGCCCTTTTCCTTTCTCGCAATCCTCGCGCTGGCGGTTTCCTTCGGTCCCGTCACGAGCGATCTCGCGCTCGGGCAGATCGCGCTGCCCGCGCTGCTCGGCGCCGTCGCCCTCGCGATCTTGGCCGATCGATCGCTGGTCATCGCAACGGCGGGAGCGTGCATTGCCTTCACACAACCCAACCTCGCGCTCGCGCTCGCTTCGCAGCTCGGGCGCAATCGCGCGACGCTCGCGATCGTTGCCGGCGCCGCCGCGACGTACGTTCTTGGGACGCTCGCCGCCGGTCCGCGGTGGCCGCTCGCCTATGCGCGCGCCGCGTTCGCGCATGGCGGCGCAGAGCGCTTCGTCGCGATACAGCTCACGCCGGCCTCAATCGCGTACGGCTTCGGCGCACCGGCGCGCGGCGTGGAGTTCGTGGCGGCCCTCGCCGCGTTGGCGGCGATTGCCGCTGCGCTCGCGATCGCCGTCCTCGTGCGCGACCGTTTCGCGCGCCTGGCCGCGTTCGCGGCGCTCCTTCCTTTTGCGAGCGGCTTCTTCCACGAACACGATTTGACCGTAGCCTACCCTGCCGCGGCCTGGTGCGCGCTGCGCGCGCGGGGGACCACGCGTGCCGTCGCTCTGTCGGGAACGTTGCTGGTCGCCATCGACTGGCTGGGGTTGGCGCAACGACCCACCGGCATCGTGCAGAGTCTCTTGCTGGCGATCGCCGCGCTCTGCGCTTTCGCCGCGCTCGGCGAGCAAAGCGATTCGCGCATCAGCGTGCGTGCAGCGATGGCGCCGGCTGTGCTCTTCGCGCTCGCCGCTTGGCTTGCCGTACGCGATCCCGTGCCGGTGTGGCCGGATTCGCTGGGACCCTTCCGCGCCCCGCACGCAACGGTCGCTGCGGTTTGGATGGCCGAGCAGCGCGCCGCCGGGTTGTTACGCGCCGATCCGCTCTGGGCGCTCCTGCGTTCGTTCTCGCTGCTCGGTTGCGCCCTGCTGGCCTATGCTATAGCGAGACATTCAGCATGTCATCGAACGGAGTCCACGCTCCCGGATTCCAACCCGTGAGACGGCTGTCGTAGGCGTTTCCCGCCTTCTCCACGTAGAGCACGATCGTCGGCACGTTGGCGACGATGATCCGCATCTCTTGATCCAGCAGCTTACGATGCGTCTCGGTGTCGTAGGTCATCTTGAACTCCTCCAGCAGCCGATCGAGCTCCGCATTGCAGAATCGCGTTACGTTCTGGCCGTTGGGTGGAATCTGGTTGCACTCCCAGATGTTCGAAATCTCGCCGACCGGATCCGTTTGCCAGGTGAACGTCGTCATGTCCCATTTGCCGCCGTACATGATGCCGTTATCTTGGTAAGGCGCGAAAAACGTGGCGGGCGCATACTGACGCGTTCGAATCTCGATGCCGACCGCCTTGAGCTCCGCTCTGATCAGCTCGACCATGTCGTCGGCCGCCGCCGACCCCGTGAAGTAAGGAAAGGAGAGCGATAGGCGCTGTCCGTTGCGCTGCCGGATGCCGTCGGAACCGACCTTCCAGCCGGCTTGGTCGAGCAACGTCATCGCCTTTTTCGGATCGTACGGCGTGAGCGGGATGTCCGCCGGCGCGATCGGGACGACGGGCGAGATCGTGCTCTCCTGCACGAGCCCAAATCCGTGCAGGATCTTATCGACGATGGCCTGGCGGTCGATCGCATAGCGAATCGCTTGGCGAACGCGAAGGTCGCTTACCAAGGGGCGGGTGACGTTGAAGTCCAGGTGCACGTACAGCGGCGTGATGATGACGTCGGTCTTCAGCCGCGCAATGGCCTGAAGCCGCGGTATGTACGGGGGACCAGCCTGCGGCCAAAGATCGACGTCGCCGGTCTGCATCGACGTCACCAGCGTATCGCGCGACGGAATGAACTTGTAGGTGATGTGCTTGAGCTTGGGCAGTCCACGGAAATAGTAGGGATTTGCTTCCAGGTCGACGGCGTCGCCGCGACGCCAATCGACGATACGAAAGGCGCCGATGCCGACCGGCTTGGAGTTGTACGCAACGTGGTTGATGTTCGGGTACTGGGCCAACAGATGCTTGGGCAGGACCGACGGGTTTGCGCCCGCGCTGCCGAAGAACGTGGGCAGGAACGACGCGTACGGATGCTTGAGGTGGTAGACGACGGTATATTTATCCGGCTCGTCGATCTTGGTAATCAAATTCCAGCCGTCGCGGCCGACTTCGTTATTGGCCGGATTGAGCACGACTTGGGTCGAGAAGACGACGTCATCGCCGTTGAAGGGCGCGCCGTCGGACCAGCGCACGCCTCTGCGCAGATGCCAGGTAATCGTCTTGCCGTCGGCGCTGATGCCGCCGTTGGCCTGCGTCGGCACGACCGTAACCAACTCCGGATACGGCTTGTTCTCGGCGTCGTACTTGACCAGGTACGCCTGCGTCATCTCCGAGATGAATCCCAACGGCAGCTCCGTAAACAGGTGCGGGTTCAGCGAGTCAATGTCTCCGCTTCCGTCGGCGATCGTGAGGTTAGTGGTGTTGGCCTCCGAGCCGCCTTTGGTACACGAAGCCAAGATGGAGGCCGCGACGGCCATGACAAGCGCGACCGGCAAAATTCTCAACATAGCGCAGCGCTCCTGAGTAGGACGGGTTAGATCGAGTAGTTCCAGGGATCCCAGAACGCCGAGATGACCGGCGAAGGAGCGAAGCCTTTGAGATCCGTGTTGTAGACGTACGGAATGCGGTTGAAGTAGAGGATGATCGTCGGAACGTCGAGCGCGAGTTGCTGCTGCTCGATGATGTAGTCGCGTCTGCGGCTGGCCTGATCGATCGTTTCGAGCGCGTCGGTCACGGCGCGAGTTGCGATCGGATTGTCCCAGAACATCGCATTCTGCCCGTGCGGCGCGAGATTGTCGCCGGAATAGATTGCGCTGTCGTCGGGATCAGCCGCTCCCAGCCAGCCGAAGAGCGCGACGTCATAGTGCCCGCCCTGTAAGACGCCGTTCGAGGAGTTGTCGAAAAACTCGCTGGTGGGGTAGTTCTTGACGTCGGCTTGGGCGCCCACGTCGCGCCATTCGCGCTGGAGAAGCTCTTCGTTCTCTTTGCCCAGATTCGATTCTGTTTGCGTGCTGATCCTGAACTCGAGACGCCGGCCGTCCTTGACGCGCACCCCATCCGGCCCGGGCTTCCAGCCGTCCGCGTCCAAGAGCGCCTTAGCCTTGGCCGGATCGTACGGATAATGGACGATGTCGTTGGTGTAAGCCCATGAGTAGTGTGGCTGCTGATCGGTGTCGGCCGGGATCGCCGAGCCGTGAGCGACGTCCCGGATGATCTCCGTCTTATTGGTTGCGTACGCAAGCGCCCGGCGCACCTGCACGTCGTCTACCACGGGATGGCGCAAGTTGAAGTCCGCGTGCGACCAGGCAAAAGCGTCAACGCGAATCGCCCGCAACCCGTTGGCCGGGTTCGCCCCGAGCGCAGCATACTCGGGCCATTTCAGCGAGCTCCCAAGCGCCAGCATGTCGATCTCGTGCGTTTGCAGCTGCGTCACGACGGTGTTCTCATCGGGCAGGATCTTGTAGATCACTTCCTTTAGCTTGGGCGCGCCGAGATAAAAGTCGGGATTGGCGACCATCCGCACGTCCTGGCCGCGGTTCCACGCGACGACTTTGAATGGACCGCTCCCGACCGGAAGCGCGTTGTAAGGAGCGGTATTGAACGATCCTTTGTCGTCGTTGTACTTTGCCAGCAGATGCTCGGGGAGGATCGGAGCGTTTCCGTTCACGGACCACAGCTGCTGCAGGAAAGGTGCGTAGAGCTTTTTCATGTGGATCACGGCAACGTACGGATTCGAGCAGTCGATGCTGCCGATGTCTTTGTAGCCGTCGGTCGTGACGACGTTGTTATGTGTGTTCATCACGACTTGCCAAGTGAACTTGAGATCGTTGCAGGTGACTGGCGGACCGTCTTGCCACTTCATGTTCGTGCGCAGCTTGTACTTCAGCGTCAAGCCGTCTTTGCTGACGTCGCCGTTGGCGACCGTCGGAATCTCACGCAGCGCGTCGGGAATAGGGCGCCCCTTGTCGTCATAGCGGATCGTCCACGAATAGATGAACATCGAGAGGTCCAGCGTCGGGGACCCGGAGTTGAGCATCGGATTGAGGTTTTTAGGATCTGCGTATTCGGAGAAGCGCAAGACGCCCGGAATCGTCCAAGGATGCGTGTCGCCGGCGGTCGCGGTTCGATCCGATGCTTTGCTGCATCCACCGAAAACGATTGCCATGCCGAGCGCGACGGTGCCCGCGCGGACCAACCCGATGTTCATGCAGATCCTCCTTGCTCGTCGCCGGCCAGCATCGACCCGGGATCGATCCCGCGCGCGCGGCAGAATTCGCGGTAGGCCTCGGGCGCGATCTCCGACGGTTTGATCTCGCTGCGACCGCCCCAAAAGACGTTGGTATAACGAAAGCCGATGCCCGCCTGTTGCAGGTGTTCGTCGATCGCGGCCTTGTGCGCCAGCACCGCGGATTTCTCCATGCCGTGCGCGACCGCCATGACGTTGACGTCGTGAAACTCGGGTCCGCCCTCGCGCCAGTAGGCGTGCGTGATGACGTAGTGGCGCCCGACCTCACAGCCGGCATCGATCTCGCGGCTCGGCGGCACCGCCCAGTGGAAGAGCGCGTTGTAGCGGGTCGCGCGTTCGTTGCCCGCCGTGGCCTTGACGTGTTCGAGGAAGGTCGAGAAGCGCCCGATGACGCGGCGCCGGTCGAGCGCGCGCGCGGTTTCCACGAACGCATCGTAGTCGACGCCCGCCTCGCGTGCGCGCGCGCGCCAAAGGTCGCGCACGATCTCGCCGGGCGTAAACTCGCGCTTGAGCGCCGTCAGCACGCGCCACTCGAGCTCCGAGAGCTCGACGATCGACGTCTCCATCGGCTCGGCGGAGTGTTCGGCGCGCGCGCCGGGCTCGAGGCCGCGCCGCCGTACGTGGCCGACGCCAAGCGTGAACAGCATCTTGGCGGGCATTAGCCGGAAGCGTTCGGCGCCCACTTCGCGGCGCAACAGCTCGGCGTGTTTGCTGAGCGAGAATGCCTGCGGCACTTTGAGCGTCGTCCACAGCCGATACGTACTGCCGGCCGAAACCGCATCGGTGGTGCGGATCACGACGTGACCCGAGAACGGATCCTTCTCGAACATGTACTCGAACGCGGCGTCCAGGCGCTCGGGCGCGACCTCCCAAGCGCAAAGCGCGCCGCGAGCCAGGCTCGTTGAAAGCAGCGTTTGCCGCACGCGCCGAATCGTGCCCGCGCGCAGCATCGCGATGACGCGCTCGACGACTCGCTCCGCGGGAATGCCCGTTCGCTCGGCGATCTCACCGAACGGATCGAGCGTAAAGCCGGAGAGACGGTCCTCGGAGATGCTGAGGATCGCGGCGTTGACCGGGTCGGAAATCGCGGCCGGCACCGTAGCGGCGTCGGGAACCATGCTGCGACTCTCTTTTAACGCGCGGCCGGCTTAGCCCCTCTAGAGCTGGACGTCGATGACGCCGGTCGCGTAGAGGTAGTTCTCTTGGGCGGTATAGACTCCGTAGAACGCGCTGATGTAGCCCGATTGCGCGGTCGTCAGGTTCGCTTCAGCCGTTACGACGTTGAGAATCGTGGTCGCTCCGACGCGATACTGCGCTTGCGTTGCGTCGAGCGAAACCTGCGCCGAGGTCAGCTCGGAGCGCGCCTCGACCAGCGACGCGCGCGCCGAAATCAACGTCGCCAGCGCCGAGCGAACGCTGGACTGGACCGTCAGTCTCGTCGAGTTGAGCGACGCGATCGCCTGATCCAGCTGCGACGCTGCGACCGCAACGTTGTAGTTGGTCACGCCTTGGTCGTAGATCGGGATGGTGAGATTCAAGCCGATGGCTTTGTCGTTGGACCAGCCCTGCGGCCCCGGGCAGTAGGATACGGGGCTGACAAACCCGGTATTCAGATTCGTGCTCGTCGTGCTATAGCAGTCCGTGAACGTGCGGCTGACGGTATCGCTTGCGGCCGCCGAGAGGATTGGGAAGCGCGCGAGTTTGGCGTAGCGCAGGTTCGCTTCGTCCGAGCTCACCGTATACGCGGCGGCAATGTAGTCGGGGCGCATGACGAACGCACGCGCCAACGACTTCGCGTACGTAGGATTTGGTGCCGCCGGCTGCGCCGCGATCGCCTTTGGAACGACGAGCGCGTCGGCATCGAGGCCGATGGTCGTCGCGAAGGTGGCTTGGGCGGCGATGGCCGTTCCCTGCGCGACGACGAGATTGCCGCGAGCCTGAGCGGTCTGAAACTGCGCCGCCGCGATATCGGAGCGCGCCGCGGCGCCGTTGCGGATCTGGGCCGCGACCGAAGCTTCGTTGACCTCGAACTCGCGTACCAGCTGCGCGTCGGCTGCCACCGTGGCGTTGTCTTCGAGCACCGTGTAGTAGGCGTTGGCGACGTTCAAGGCCAGCGTTTGCAGCTGGTAGAGCAGCGTCGCGCGACCGGCGAAGTCGGCCAGCTTGGCCGAGCGAATCGCCGCGATCGTCCGGCCGCCGTCGTAAACCAGCTGCGTGAGCATGAGCCCAACCGATTCCTGGCTGAACGTGCCCTGGCTATAGACGCCGAACGGCGCCCTCGTCGGCATCGCCGTTGCTTGAGGCTGTACTCCGGACGGGCTGGAAATGGACGAAGAGCTGCTGGTCACCGAGCTACTGCCGTTGGTGTAGGTCTTGCCGATCGAGGCGGTGCCGCTCACGCCGGGATAGTACGCCTGGATCTCTGAGGTATACTTGGCATGAATCGCATACCACGCGGCGTTGTCGGAAGCGAAGGTCGGCGAGAGTGCGACCGCGATCTTGATCGCGTCCTCGAGCGAGATCGATTCGGGGACCCCCTTCTTCGGCCTAAGTTTTGCCACGTCGGGCGCCGGCGTCCCAAAAGCCGGATACGGAAGCGGCGTGCCGCTGATGGTCGGCTGCGGCTGCGGCGAGGGCATTTGGATGGGAGCCACGCCGGGGATCTGGACTTGCGTGCTGCCCGGCGCATTCTGCGCGAAGGCCGAGCTCGTCACAAGAATCCCCAGCGCGACTGCCAGGACGAAGGCTCGCGCGGGAAGCTGCCCTTTCTTCATTAATGCACCGCGCCTGCCGATGAACCGGCGCTCGCGTTGTTCACGGCAACGAGGCTGCCGTCTTTGAGCGCATCGGGGCGCGTCGTCACCACCATCGTTCCGGGCCGGACGTGCGGACTGATCACTTGCGCGAGCGTGTCGGTCTGTACGCCGACTTGCACCGGTATGGCTTGCGCCTTGCCGCCGTTCACGACGTAAACGATGTTGCCGTTCTCGGTCTGCGCGACCGCGGTGCGCGGGACGACCGTCGCGTTAACGGCTCTTTGCCTGGTGACGGTTACCGCGACCAGCATGCCGCCGCGAAGGACGTAGCCCGGATTGTGCAGCTGAAGCCGCGCGAGATACGAAAGCGTGCCCGAGGTCGGAACCGCGTTCACGGTCTCAATCGGTGCGTTGAACGAGCGTCCGGGCAGCGAGCCCGAGCGGAAGGTTACCGGGACCCCCGGACGCACGTAGGGGAGGTCGTTGTCGGGCACGTTGACGTTGATCCAGATCTTGTCGATGCGCGCCACCTGCAACACCGGCTGCGAAGGCGATGCGTACGCGCCCGGGTCGACGAGGCGGTTCGCGATGACCGCATCATAAGGTGAGTAAAGGTAGGTTTGCGAGAGCTGCGTGCTGAGCAGCTGCGCGTTGGCCGCCGCCGAGGCTGCCTGCGCTTGCTGAGACTTGACGTTCTGCAAGCTCACGACGTTATTGCGCATTCCCACGACGGCGTTGTTATACGTTTGCTGCGCCTGCACGTAATTGGCTTGCGATTGTTGCAGCGTCGTCTGGGAAACGTATCCCTGCTTGAAGAGCTGAAGATTTTGATTGTACACCAGCCTCGCGTTGTCGAGCGACGCCTTCGCGGTTTGCAGCGTCGCTTCGTTGTTCTGCGTCTGGATCGGGTATCCGACCACCGCGCCTGTCGCCGAGGCCGAATACTGCACGGCTTGGGCTCGCGCCTGTTGCAGCTGCGCTTGGAGCACGGACGGATCGATGGTGGCCAGGAGCTGCCCCTTGTGCACCATGTCGCCGATGTTCACGTTGATCTTCGTGATCATGCCGCTCTGCTGGAAAGCGAGCGTCGATTGCTCGAGCGGCGCGATTTGGCCATCCAGAGTCACGTAGGTCGCGATGTTCTGCCGGGTGGCCGCGGCAGCATCGACGTTGAGCGGCATTGGGCCTGCGGCCGGTTTCTTGCCGCATGCGCTAAGGGCGAGCGACGCGACCAATACGGCGATCGCCGCACGTGCCGCCCGCGCTACTGTGGTAGGGTGCTGACGTTGCATGGGTTTCCTCACGAGGTCCTTCATCGTCACTTATACGCTGCCGGGCGGTTTTTGATTCAGAACCCTGGGCAGCCTCTGATTGAAACCTTGGCATGAGGTAATCGGCTGCAAGGCGTATCTCCTGGGG
>JASHXG010000267.1 GCA_030043675.1 Vulcanimicrobiota bacterium | reverse complement strand
AACAATCCTTCGTTGGCGGCCCAGATCGCGGCGGCACAGCAGCAATGGCAGCCCGTCTTCTCGGGCTTCACCGCCGACTATCACAACGACGAAGACTCGATTCAGCGTCCCGGCTCGCTGCGCGAGTCAGTCCCGCGCACGGGCTTTGGTGGACCACAGCTCCCGCCCACCGCTGCGCAGCTCGACTTCGCCAAGCGCTTCGACGCAGCGTATGGGACCGCGGTTGCGAACTACAATGCATACGTCTCATCGCTCGCGCCGCTGCAAACGGGCTTGAAGAACGCCGGCATCAAGCCGCTTCAGGGAACCAACCCCGTCACTCCCTAAGTCTATTCGTAGTCCGGGATGCGGTCGTCAACGGGTTGGTGCAAGAAGAACGCCCGGTCGAGGGGTGCATGGATCGGCGAGAACTTACGCGGCGGCTGCGTGAAGTCGAGACAGTCCGCCGCGGGCGAGGTCGCGCGCTCGTCTGCGGCGGAGAGCTGACCGAGGCCGAACAGGTCTTCGGCAAAGCGCAGGACGCTCGCGGTCTCGTACTGCACGTGCGAAACGTAATTCTTCTTCGCGTACGGCGAGATCACGAGCAAGGGTACGCGAAAGCCGACGCTGTCGTACCCCCTATACGGCGGGGGCACCTGATCGTAGAAACCGCCCCAATCGTCCCACTGTACGAAGACGACGGTATCGTTCCAGAAGCGGCTCTCTCCGATCGCGTTGACGAGCGCGCTAACCCAGGAAGGACCGTATCCACCACCGCAATCACTGTGATCGGAGTCGGGACACGTTGGGGTGATCCAGGTGAAGTTTGCAAGCTTGCCGGCAGCAACGTCGGTCAGGAATCGTCTCTGCGGCGTGATGATGTCCTTCTTCCAGTCCGGCCCCTCGAAAATGTGACGCACGGCTTGGTACCCCGACCAGTAGCCGCTGATCGGCCGGGTGTATCGGCTGGTGTAGAAACGCCACGAGAGACCGGCCTTGTCGAGTTCGTCACCGAGCGTCATGTAGTCAAAGCACGGGGGCTGAGAGTTGCCGAAGGTGCGTTTGTGCGTAATCATCGGAACGATGTCTTCTACGGTTCCCGAACAGCCCCACTGGAGCCCGGGAATGTCCACGCTCGATTGCGCCTGCGCCGCGATGATGTATTGGTGCGCGACGAAGCTCTCGTCGAGCTGCGATTGGAACATCCGATCCGCCAAGACCCACTCGTGCGCCATCTCGAAATATGGCTTCGTTTCGCTGTGCGGGACGTAGGCATACTGTGGATGGCCGGGCGGCCCGCCCAAAATCATCTCTTTGCTGAAGCCGTCCATCCGGCAATCCGTCCCGGGGAGTTTGCCGGTTCCATGGCAGTCCTCGATCATGGCCGTCAAGGAATGGTCGATCGTGTATACGGTCGCGAGACTGATCGGCTGGAGCCGGATCCACTTGCCCCTCAAATCTCTGCCGCGCGTGACCGTATCGGCGCCGGGATAGCCGTAGAAGAGGTCGTCGAAGCTGCGGTTCTCCTGCACGATGTAGACCACGTGCTGGATCCTGCCGGCGCCGCTCGTTAGCGACGGCAGCAACATTCGGCCGGCGGGGAGCGGCGCGGCAGGCGAGGCGGCCGAACACGCCGCAAGCGCGAGGAGTGCAGCCGCCGGCAGCGCTGCGCGCAGCGGCGCGGTCACGCCGCGACGCCTCACTCGTAATCCGGCATGCGCAGGTCCGCCGAGTGGTGGAGGAAGTATTTCCAATCCAAGGGCGCCGCGATCGGCACGAACCGGCGCGGGGGTTGCGAGAAATCGAAGCAGTCCCCGGCCGGTGAGTTCGCGCGCCTATCCGCGGCGGCCAGCCGCCCCAAGCCGAAGAGATCCTCGGCAAACTTCAGGACGCTGGCGGTTTCGTACTGCACGTGCGAGACGTGACCGTGCTTCGCGTAAGGCGAGATGACCAAAAGCGGAACGCGAAAACCGAGACCGTCGTAATTCTCGTACGGCGGCGGCACGTGATCGTAGAGACCGCCCCAATCGTCCCACTGCACGAAGATCGCGGTCGAGTTCCAGAACTTGCTCTTACCAATCGTGTTCACGAGCGCGGCTACCCACGAGGGACCATCGCCACCCCCGCAGTTGACGTGATCGGAGTCGAAACACTCCGGTGTGATCCACGTGAAGTTCGCCAGCTTTCCGGCGCGCACGTCGGTGAGAAACCTACTTTGCGGGATGCAGCAAAGTACGTCTTTGCGCCAGTCGGGGCCGTAGTAGATGTGCCGGACCGCCTGATAGGACGACCAAAAGCTTCCGCCGTCGCTCGATGGCGAATCGTACCTGCTGGTGTAGAAGCGCCACGAGAGTCCGGCCTGGTCGAGCTCGTCGCCGAGCGTCTTGTAGTCGAAACAGACCGTCTGCGCTGGACCCACACCGCGCTCTCGCGTGATCGTGTCGACGACGTCCCCGATGCCGCCCGCACAGCCCCAAACGCTGTTGGGAAGGTTGACGCTCGACTGCGCCTGGGCGGCGATGATGTACTGGTGAGAGACGAAGCTCTCGTCGAGATGCGACTGGAACATCCGATCGGCCAGTACCCATTCGTGCGCCATATCGAAGTACGGTTTCGAGTCTTTGTGCGGCACGTAGACGTACTCTGGATTTGGCGGACCGCCGCTGCTTAGCTCATCATTGAAGCCGTCCATCGCACACTTGGTCCCGGGGAGTTTGCCGCTCCCGTCGCACGCCGCAAACATCGCCTGGTCGGAATGGTCGATGACGTATTCCGTCGCCAAGCTCACCGGCTTCAACGTAATCGTTTGCCCCAAGGAGTTCTTTCCGCTAGGTACCGTATCGGCGCCCGGATAGCCTTGGAAGAGATTGTCGAAGCTGCGGTTCTCCTGGACGATGTAGACGATGTGCCGAATCTTCCCGGCACCCGTCTCGCCGAGCGCCCGGAGCGCCGTGTCCTCATTGACCGGCAGCCCGGCCGGCGATTGCGAACAGGCGACAAACGCAAAGACTGCCGATACCGATAGCGCAAGGCGAAGAGAGCGGCATTGCATCGCTCGCGTTACTATGCCGCGCCTAGGGCGCTTCCTTCCCGCGCAGCACGCTCGACGATCGATCAGCGCGGCGCAAAGAGACGTTTCAGAAACGCTTCGTGGCGATACGACGAGCTCTTCCCGAAGTGAACTACGGTCACTTTTGACGAAGGCGCGATATAGAGTGCTTGGCCGCCGGAGCCGCTGGCGTAAACGAGTCCTTCCGGTGCGCCCGGTACGCCGAGCCACCAGCCCAGCCCATAGCGAGCGTTGGCTTGTGAGCCTTCGAAGCACGGACCAAGCGAGGCGCGCTCCCGCAGCACCACGCGCGCGTACTTCAGCCAGTCCTGCGGCGTCGAGAATGCGCCGGTGGGCAACGGACGGGTTCCGTCAGAGAGTCTGCGCCAATCGGCGACGCGCACACCGGCGGGCTCCAGAATGCGCGCGCGCAGATAGTCGTGCGGCGTTTGCTTGCGCGGCGCAAGCTTGCGCGCGAAGACCGCGCCGAAAACTTGGAGTCCGATGCCGCCGTAGGTGAAACGCGAGCCGGGCTCGTCGCGCAGCGGCACGTTTAGCGCGCGCTCGTAGGTCGGCACCGCCGCTCCCAAACCACCGAAGCCGAAACCGGCCGTAAGCGAAAGCAGCATCCGCAGCGTGACCCGGCGCTTCCACGGATCGTCGCGCCACAGTTCAATCGTTTCGGCGACCGGCTCGTCCAGCGCTAGCAGTCCGTCGCGCTGCGCGTACAGCGCCGCGACGCCCCAGAAGCTCTTCGTGCCGCTGTAGAGCGGATGCGGGGTCTGTCGCGAGAAGCCATCGCCGTACTCTTCGAGCAGGAGATCGTCGCCGCGGGCGATCGCAAGTGCGTGCAGTCCGTGATTGCGCGCGTACGCCAAAGCGGCTTCAGTTCCGATGGCCCCGCTGGTGGTCTGCATAAAGGAGCGTTCGAGCGCACCCAACGAAAGCGCCTGCATGAGGCCGTACGTGCTCCTCATCGCCTCGGTGGCCGCGCTGGGCGGTTTGCTCTTCGGCTACGACACCGGCGTGATCTCGGGCGCAATTCTCTTCATTACCAAAGACTTCTCGCTCGACACGCGCATGGCCGAGTTCACGATCAGCATCGTATTA
>JASHXG010000030.1 GCA_030043675.1 Vulcanimicrobiota bacterium | reverse complement strand
CAGGTGCACGATGCCCCCGAGTGAGGGCGAGTAGGCTCCTCCCAAGCCGCCGTCGCGCTCGCCGCGCACGCCGGCATAGATCTCGTTGCCGTTCGAGAAGAACCATTGTGACTGCACGTAGGCCGCCGTTTGAGCGTACGGATCGAAGATCGGCGCGTTATCGGCCGCGAGCGGCGATCCGCCGCCGGTTCCTGCGTCCACGCGAGCAATGCCGCGCAGCAGATCGATGCCGTAGACAATGCGCATGCGATCGTCGCCGGTCACGTTGCGCAGGCTCGCCATCCAGTGCTGGTCGTAGAGCATCTGCGCGTAGGGCGGATTCGACAGCTCGCCCGGCGGCGGCGTCGGATAGGCGGCGTTCGGGCAGCTCTCGTCCACCGGAGTGTTGCAGGTGAAGGAAAGATCCTGCGAAGAGTCGCCGACGTCGAGCGTGGTCGTCGAGCGCAGCCCGCGATGCTCGACGCTCAGGCGCACATCCCGATTGACGTTACTCTGCTCGCTGGTCGGAGAGAAAAAGTCGAGTTCGCCCGGCGCCCCCGCTAGCGCATAGCCGAGATCTCCGCTCACGGTCACGTCGAAGTCGCCGAAAGTGTGTCCGTAGCGCGCGCTGACGGTCGTCAAACCGGCTTGCGCGTTCTGGCGATTTGGCGCGTTCACGACCGAGTAATCGTTGGTCGCATAGGTCCGTTGAAATGTCACGTACGGGGTGGTAAATGCATAGTTTTGCTGGCCGAACGAACCGGTCGACACCGTCGCGCTGCTCATCTGCGGTTGCGCCGCGGTGATGATGTTGATGACGCCGCCCATGGAACCGGAGCCGTAGAGCGTCGAGCCACCGCCTTCGACGACCTCGATGCGGTCGACTCCGGCGACCGAGAGCTGTTCGAGATTGAGGCCGTCGATCTCGCCGCCGGCAATCGGTAAGCCGTCCATGAGGATGAGAACTTGTGACGATGAGCTGCCCCGAATCCCGACGCTTGCAGCCGATCCGAACGCGCCGTAGCGAACGACGTTGACGCCGGGGACGTTCGCGATCGCGTCGGCGACGGTGAGGTCGCCGTCGCGCGCGATGTCGGCAGCGGTAACGACGTAAGTCGTTCGCGCCGTGCGTTCGGCAGACTCGAGGCCGCGATCGCTCGTCACGACGTGAGCGATCTGCGGAACGGGCGTCGGCGATGGCGATGGGGAAGGAGAGGCCGCAATGATGGCGGCGATCAACGGGAACATCGTAATCCTTTCCTTGGCGCGAGGCGGATCATGCTAACGACGGTTTGCGACGGTATCCTGACTCGCGGCTCATCGCCGGTGCCCGCGCCTTCCCATCCGCATCGGACAGTGGCGTCGGGCGGCTCCCCGCATACAGTGGCGCGACCGTGCCGGCATCACACCGGCTTCCCGCGCAAACCTTGCGGCCAATCTTGGACCGCGCTGAGCGTATTCCTCTGCTTCCTGGTCTGCGTGGTAAACGCGGCTGTTATGCCGCAGCCGGTCCAGTCGGCTCGCCCGCGCGTCGTCGCGCTGATGCCGTCAATGGCCGAAGATCTCTACGCTATCGGCGCAGGCTCGCAGGTAGTGGCGGTTTCGGCCTTCACCGACCTGCCGCAAGCGCGGGGCTTGCCCCGCGTCGGCGACGTGAGCGGCATCGATGTCGAACGGATCGTTGCGCTGAATCCCGACTTGGTGATCGGGATTCCTTCGCAAACGCGGCAGGTCGAGCCGCTGCGCCGAGCCGGTTTGCGCGTGGTGCTTCTTCCCGACGCCACTTACGCTGAGATCTTCGAAAATCTGCGCACAATCGGCGAGCTCACCGGGCACCAAGCCGAGGCAACCGCGACCATCGCGCGATTGCAGCGAGAGACGGCGCAGCTCCAGGCGCGTACGCATCGTTTCGCGCGGCGTCCGAGTCTCTTCGTCGTGCTCGGCAGCGGGCCGATTTGGACTGCCGGCGCCACGTCCTACATCTCGACGCTCATCGAGCTGGCCGGCGGCGTGAACGCCGCCAACGATCTGCACGCGGCCTACAGCGAGTACAGCGCCGAGGCGCTGCTGCGCGCCGCGCCGGATGTGCTGATCAGCGATCCGGCCGTTCACCTCGACGCCGTGCTCGATCGCGAGCCGTGGCGAAGTCTACGTGCGGTTGCGCTTCACCGTGTTTACTCGATGGATCCACGCCTCGTTTTGCAGCCGGGGCCGAATTATAACCAAGGCTTACGCTGGCTGATCGACCGGCTGACGCCGCTTGCGACGGCACGTTGAGTCAGCGGGCCATAGTCGTTGCCGTCGACACGCACGACCCGCGGCGCCCGCTCGAACCCGAACTGGCAGAGTTCGAAACGCTAGCCGGCGCCGCAGGCGCGCAGGTGGTCGAGCGCATCGTGCAGCGGCGTGAGGCCGTCGATCCCGCAACCTTGGTCGGCAGCGGCAAGGCGCGCGAAATTGCCGAGCGTGCCGCCGAGATCGGCGCCGATCTGATACTCGTGCTCAACGACCTGCGCCCGCGCCAGCGCAAGAACCTCGAAGCGATCGTTCCACTGCCGATCGTCGATCGCACGATGCTGATCCTCGACGTCTTCGCGCGTCACGCGCGCAGCCGGGAAGGGAAGCTGCAGGTCGAACTAGCGCAGCTGCGTTATCGTCAGTCGAATCTGATCGGGGCCGGCGCGGATCTCTCGCGTCTGGGCGGCGGCATCGGCACGCGCGGTCCCGGTGAGACCAAGCTGGAGGTGGATCGCCGCCGCATCGGGCAACGGATCGGCCTGCTCAATCACAGGCTTGCGAGCGTTCGGCGCCAGCGTGCGGTGCGGCGCGCGGCGCCACGGCGCGAGCCGCTCGTCGCCCTCGTCGGCTACACCAACGCGGGAAAGTCCTCGTTGCTCAATGCGCTCGCGCGCAGCGATGCATTCGTCGCGGACCAGCCCTTCGCGACGCTCGACCCGATCGTACGACGCGCCTTCCTCGGCGGCGATACGCACGTGCGCCTCGCCGATACGGTCGGTTTCATCACCGAACTGCCGAAGGATCTGATCGCCGCCTTTCGAGCGACCCTGGAGGAGCTGCGCGCGGCCGATCTGCTCGTTCACGTCGTCGATGCCGCCAATCCTGATTGGCCGCGCCAACGCGTGGCGGTCGAGTCCATCCTGCGCGACCTCGAGCTCGACCGCACGCCTGCGTTGCTCGTCTTCAACAAATCCGACTTGGTTGCAGCGCAGACGCGCGAAGCCGACGCGCTCTACGTGAGCGCCACGAGAGGAGCAGGCCTCGAGCAGCTACGTGCCGCACTAAGAGCGAGCCTACAGGCGCAAGCCATCACATGATTCCCCGCATAACGAGCCTCGCCGTCCTCATCATCATCGGGTTGACGGCCTGCGGCCAGCACGAAGATGATGCCTTCGTCGCTTCGGTGCGCCGATTGCGACCGGCCGTCGTGCTGCTCTCGATGAAAGTGCCGCCCGACAACAAGAAAGATCGTTATGACGACGCGTACGCGACCGGCTTCGTCGTCGCGTCCGGCGGTTGGGGCAGCGACATTCTGACCGTCCAGCACGCGATCGACGGCGCATGGGATCTCCGGATCACCATCGGAAACCGATGGCGAGCGCCCGCGCGGGTCGTTGCGGTCAACACCGATCTCGACCTCGCGTTGCTTCGTACGATGCGGCCACATCTGCCGGTGATCTTTCTCGGCTCATCCTCGCACCTCGACGACGAGCTTGGCCGCCAAGTCGGTCTGCTCGGCTATCCGATTCCCGACGAATTCGACGACGAAGGGCTGGGCTTGGCGACCTCACTCAATGCCGGACGTCTCTCGTCGGTCCGCAAGGACGCGCTCGAAGTGATGCTTTCGATCGTTCCGGGCGAGAGCGGCGGTCCAGTCTTTATCGCCGATACCGGAGAAGTCGTCGGCGTTGCGGAGTCGCGTTTCGATGACGAGCGCAGCATCGGCTTCGCGCTCCCGATCGACGATGCGAAGAGATTCCTGCACCGCGTCGACGCAGGTCACGGATTTTAGTACGAAACCAGCGCGACGCTAGTCGTGCGCTGACGCGCCGATGGCCGAGCGGTCGCCGATCCACTGCAAGGGCGGGATCTCAAAGAAGCGGGCCAGCGCGTTAAGGCGCGCAGCATAGTTCGAGCGCAGATCGGAGAAGCGCTTCCAAGCTTCGTCTCGGTCGCGCAACTTATACCCCGCCTCAACGAGCTGGTTGCACGCGTCGTCGAACTCCGAGCGCTCGATGCCGACCGTTTGCTCGCCGGCCGTCGCGCTGATCATCAGATAGTTCGACAGGTCGTAGGTGGCATGGCGGCCTACGTTATAGAAAAGGCGCGCTTGACCGTCGCGCGGATCGTCGATCGTCGTCATCATGAGCGTTGCCGCGTCGAGCAGCGTTCCCAGCGTTCCGATCCACGACTGCTCGTCGTGGCTGGAGCGGAAGAACGCGAGGACCGGATAGGCGAGATGGCTCTCCATCAGCGCGGCCGCCCAGCGCTGTGCGCCGATCATGAGCGGCGGCAGGTCGTCGCGCGTTCGCGAGTACCCGGCAATCGTCAGCAGGTTGACGCCGCTCGGAGGTGCGCCCGCGCGGGCGCCGATCACGACGACGAACGTCTCGCGGGTCTGAAACGATCCGAAGATCGCGAAGAGATAGGCGGTCGTGATCGAGAGTAGCGAGAGCCCCGCCAGGCCGGCGAGCACGCTTGCGAGTCTCGCGGCCCAGCCGTGGCTGACGATGTCTCCGTAGCCGATGGTCACCAGCGAGGTCCCGGCGTAGTAGAGGACGGCGCCGAACGTCGGTCGCGCGGGCGTGATCCCGCCGCGCAACCCCCAAAGCACGAGACCGAACCCGACGATCAGGAGCGAGGCCCACAGAAAGATCAGCAGCGTGAGCGTGAATGGCGCAAACGCGGCTAGAAACTCCTCGCGCCGCCCGCCGTTCTCGGGATCCAGCCGCCACGCCATGCCGGGCCAGAGGCGCCATATCGCTCGCCAGACGTAAACGCTCAAGCGGTACCGCCGCCCGGTGGCGCGCGGCACGATCACCGACTGGAAGACGTCGTTCATCGTAAGCAGAATGAACGCGATGCCCGCCACGATACTTACGAGATTTCCAAACATCAGGGAACCTCTGAGGAAGTCGCTGCACCGATCGCGGCAAGCAGTTTCGCCGCGGATCGAGGCGCGACCGAGGGAGCATAGCAGACCCCGTAGTTTACCCTGAGCGCAGTCGAAGGGTGACCGAGGGCGCAACAATGAGCTGCGGCGAAACTGCCGCCGCCCGAAGGGTTTAGCCGCAAAGCCGCCATCTGCATCGTCACGAGCTCGGTCACAGATCGCTGTGGATATGCTCCCTCACTCGTTCCTTGCATCTGACGGCTTTGCGGCATAAACGATCGGTACATGGACTTCCTCAGAGGTTCCCCGGTGCTTCGGCAGGACGGGGCAGCAGGCCGCTCGGGGTCGAATCGAGCCGCCATCGATGAGCCAAGCCCTCGTTCTGATCACCTTTCTCTGCGCGGTCGTGATTCTGACCGTGCTGGCGCGACGCCTGAGGGTCCCGTATCCGATCGCCTTCGTCATCGGCGGAGCGGCGCTGGGATTCATGCGCCATCTGCCACATCCGCACATCGATCCCAATCTGATTCTGCTGCTCGTCGTGCCGCCGTTGCTCTTCAGCGCGGCTTGGACCACGGACTGGATCGAGATGCGCCGCAACGCGCGGCCGATTTCGCTGCTGGCGATTGGTCTCGTGATCTTCACGATGTTCGTGGTGGGCGTGCTGGTGCACGCGGTCGTGCCGGGCTTCGGCTGGGCCCTGGCCTTCACGCTCGGCGCAATCGTCTCACCGCCCGACGCCGTCGCCGCCGAAGCGATCTTCGAGCACGTTCCCGTTCCGCGGCGAATTGTCGCCGTCATCACCGGCGAGGACTTGCTGAACGATGCGACCGCGCTGGTGCTGTACCGCTTTGCGCTGGTGGCGGCGATCTCGGGCGCCTTCTCTTGGGCGCGCGCCAGCATCGCGTTCGTCATCGTAGTGGCGGGCGGCTTGGCCGTCGGCGCGGCTGCCGCGTTCCTGCTCGAAGGCGTGATGCGGTACATCGGACGGCACGGTCTGAACGACCCGACGATTGCGAGCGTGATCTTCCTATTGGCGCCGTTCGCGGCGTACGTGCCGGCCGAAGAGCTGCACGTCTCCGGCGTGCTGGCCGCGGTTTCGGCCGGCATTCTGCTGAGCCGTCGCTCGGCGACCTTCATCGATTCGGAGACCCGCGTCCTCGGCTCGTCGGTGTGGCGTTTGCTGACCTTCGTCCTCAACGGCTTCGCCTTTTTGCTGATCGGGCTGCAGCTTCCGGCGATCCTGGCGGCACTCGAGCCGAACGTCAGGGAGTACGTTCTCTATGGCCTGCTGATCTGCATCACCGTCATCGTCGTGCGCATAGCCTGGGTCTTTCCGGCGGCGTATCTGCCGCGACTGCTGAGCCGCCGCCTGCGCGAGCGAGATCCGTACCCATCGTGGCAAACGATCGCGGTGATCGCGTGGGCCGGCCAGCGCGGCATCATCTCGCTCGCCGCCGCGCTGGCGTTGCCGTACACGTTGGGCGGCAACCCCTTCCCCGAACGCAGCCAAGCGATCTTCTTCGCGTTTTGCGTGATCATCGCGACGCTATTGTTCCAGGGCGTGACGCTCGGTCCGCTGATCCAATGGCTGGGCGTCGCGGAGACGAGCAAGAACCGGCAGCATGAAGCGCGGCTGCGTATTCGCGCCCTCGAAGCGGGCGCTGCGCGACTGCGCGAAGTCGAAAATGCCAAGAAGACGCCGGCGGAATGGGAGGTCGCGGGACGCATCCTCGATGAGTACCAGCAACGCATCGACCTCCTTCGCGGTAAGGCCTCAGAAGACGGCGAGAGCGAAGCCAAGGAGACCCGCATCGACCGGCATCTGCAAAAGGAGGCCCTCGCCGCCGAGCGGCGGACGATTCAAGCGATGCGCAGGGCCGGCGAGATCCCGGACGACATCTATCG
>JASHXG010000029.1 GCA_030043675.1 Vulcanimicrobiota bacterium | reverse complement strand
CGAGGACAGCTTCGACTTCACCCAGTCGCCGCGCCCCTTCGTCCCGATTCCGAATCCGGTTGGGAACGAGCACTTCCTCAAGGAACCTCCCTCGGACGAACCCGTCGACACCGAGTAACCGATTGCGCGCCACTCGACTCGCCCTTCTGGCCGCCGGACTTGCCCTCGCCGCCGGATGCGGCGGAGGCAGCGGCGCGCTCCCCAAGCCCGGATACGCCCTTCCCTACGAGATCACGCCGGCGACCGGGAATCCGGTCTCCCGTTATATCAAGCACGTCGTCGTGATCATCCAGGAAAATCGCAGCTTCGAGAACTTCTTTGCGGGCTATCCCGGCGCCGACGCGCCGCTCAACGGATTCAAGATCGGGAAACACGGAGTGCGCTTTCACATTCCGCTCCATGAAGTCACCTTTGACGGACCCGACTTCCCGCACAACTGGCACGCGTCCATGGTCGATTGGGATAACGGAAAGATGGACGGTTTCGCCAGCATCGCAGCAAACACGGCGCCGTCCGGCGCGCGCGATCCGGCTTACGCCTATGTGAAACGCTCGCTGATTGCGCCGTACTGGACGATGGCGCGCGAGTACGTCCTCGCCGATCGCATGTTCCCGACCGAGTTCGGAGGCAGCTTCACCGCGCATCTAACGCTCGTCGCGGGTACCGACAATATCAGGCCCCACAAAGCGATCGTCAACTTCTCAGATGGCAAGTACGACGATTGCGACGACGCACCGGGCACGCGGACGCAAACGCTGAACGTGTATCGGGTCGTTAGCGGCTTCACCGGCCCGTTTCCGTGTTTCACACAGTTTAGGACCATCGCGGATACGCTCGATGCGGCAGGCATTCGATGGAAGTACTATGCCATAGCCCGCCTCCACGCCGGTGCCTGGGAGCCTTTCGAAGCGATAAAGTACGTCCGTTATGGTCCCGATTGGAGCAAAGACATCATCGCGCCGCAGACCAAGATCTTGACCGATCCGCGCGAAGGGAGGCTCGCGCCGGTCACGTGGGTGAGCCCCAGCAGGATCGATTCAGACCATCCGGCGGTCAAAAGCCCTTTGGGTCCACCCTGGGTGGCTTCGGTCGTGAATGCCGTCGGCGAGAGCCGCTATTGGAAATCGAGCGCGATCGTCATTCTGTGGGACGATTGGGGAGGCTGGTACGACAACGCGCCCCCGCCGCAGCTCGACTTTCGCGGGCTGGGCATTCGCGTTCCGTGCCTCATCGTCTCGCCCTACGCCAAGCGCGGCTACGTTTCGCATACGCAGTACGAATACGGCAGCATCCTCAAGTTCATCGAGCAAGCCTTTGACCTGCCCGCGCTCGGTCCGACGTCGGAAGGTTACACCGACACGCGGGCCAACAGCATCGTGGACGGTTTCGACTTCACGCAAGCGCCGCGCGCGTTCAAGCCGATTCCGATTCCGCCGGGGTACGCGGAGCGCATCCGCACTGAGGCACCCTCGGACGAACCGGTCGACACCGAGTAACCACACCGCCACCGCGCGGGTGCGGCAGAGGGCTGGACGAACGCCCGGATGAAAGAACGAGCCAGAATGCCTCGTAGAGCGTTCGTCAATTTTGCACTGCTAGCGCTGCTCGCGGGCTGCGTCGGACCCAGCGCCCCGGGCGGCGCGCTCGGCGGGCTGACGCCCGCGGTCATGCCGGCGACCGGCAATCCGGTCTCCCGTTACATCAAGCACGTCGTGGTCATCATTCAAGAGAACCGCAGCTTCGAAAACTTTTTCGCCGGATATCCGGGAGCCGACGCGCCGATGTCCGGCATGGCCGGCACGGCGACGGTTCCGCTGCACGAGATTACGTTCGACGGACCGGACCTGAAGCACGACTGGAAATCGTCGATGGCCGACTGGGACGACGGGAAGATGGACGGTTTCTACGAATTCGGCACGCGCTCGCCGAGCGGAGCGTATCCGGCTTACGCCTACGTTCAACGCTCGCTGATCGCGCCGTACTGGACGATGGCGCGGCGTTACGTCCTTGCCGATCACATGTTTCCGACCGAGTTTGGGGGGAGCTTTACCGCGCATCTGACGCTGGTCGCGGGCACGGATAATCTCAGCCCCGACAAGGCCGAGGTCAACTTCCCCGACGGCGAGCCCGACGATTGCGATTCGCCTCCCGGCACGACGAGCTCGACGGTTAATCGGCATCGGCGGATTAGCTATTTCACCGGACCATTCCCATGCTTCACGCAGTTCAATACGATGGCGCAAACGCTCGACGACGCGGGCGTCTCGTGGAAATACTACGCCACCAAGCTGCTCGACGCCGGTATATGGGAGCCGTTCGAGGGCATCAAATACGTGCGCTACGGCTCAGACTGGAGCCACGACATCATCGCGCCGCAGACCCGGGTCTTAAAGGACCCCGCCAAGCACCAACTCGCGTCGGTCGACTGGGTCACGCCCAGCAAACAGGATTCGGATCACCCGGGCGCTCACAGTCCGCTCGGACCCTCGTGGGTAGCCTCGGTCGTGAACGCGATCGGCGAGAGCAGCTACTGGAAGTCGACCGCGATCATCATTGTTTGGGACGATTGGGGCGGCTGGTACGACAACGCGCCCCCGCCGCAGCGCGATTTTCGCGGGCTCGGCATTCGCGTACCGTGCCTCATCCTCTCGCCCTACGCCAAGCGCGGCTACGTTTCGCATACGCAGTACGAATACGGCAGCATCCTCAAGTTCATCGAGCAAGCATTTGACCTGCAGCCGCTCGGGCCGACCTCGGCCGGTTACACCGACACCAGAGCCCACAGCCTCGTGGATAGCTTCGACTTCACGCAAGCGCCGCGGGCGTTCAAGCCGATTCCGATTCCGTCGCCATACGCCGAACGTATCCGCAGTGAGGCGCCCTCCGACGAACCGGTCGATACCGAGTAAGGCTAGCGCCGGCGTACGAGCGCCCAGCGGCTTCCCCGCTTCCTCTTAGACGGTCCAGGTGCGGCGCCGGCGGGTGGCAAAAACAGCATCGTTCCAGTGCGTACCGTCGTAAGGAGCGCCCGATGAGGCTTTGGACCAAGGAAAGACGGGTGCCTAGTAAGGCGCTCGCTCATGCTCTATTGCTGGCGTTGGTCGCCGGCTGCTCCGGCGGGCCGGGCGTGCCGGCCGCGGCACCGATGCCCGCCACGAGGATCGCAGCCGGGAATCCCGTCGGCAAGTACATCAAGCACGTCGTGGTGATCATTCAGGAGAACCGCAGCTTCGAAAACTTCTTTGCGGGATATCCGGGCGCCGATGCACCGCTGTGGGGTCTCGCCGGGACCAAGAAGGTGCGGCTCCATGCGATTACGTTCATCGGCCCCGACATCGAACATGACTGGAACTCTTCGATGCGCGAGTGGGACCATGGCAAGATGGATGGGGCGTATCAGCTCGGCAATACGCAGCTTTGGGGCAAAGATCCCGCCTACGCGTATGTAGAACACTCCCTCATCGTGCCCTATTGGACGATGGCGCATGACTACGTGCTCGTCGATCATATGTTTCCGACCGAGTTCGGCGGGAGCTTTACGGCGCACCTGACCCTGGTCGCGGGCACGGATAATCTCAAACCCAAGCTGGCCGAGGTCGATTTCCCGAGCGCCGCACCCGACGACTGCGACTCGCCTCCCGGCACCACGAGCTCCACGCTCAACGACAAGCGCCACGAGGACTACTACAGCGGGCCATATCCGTGTTTCAACGAGTTCAACACGATGGCCGAAACGCTCGACGCAGCCAACGTTTCGTGGAAGTTCTATGCGACCAAGCTGCTCGACGCCGGTTTTTGGGAACCTTTTGAAGCGATCAAGTACGTGCGCTACGGGCCCGACTGGGAGAAGAACATCATCGCTCCCCAGTCCAGGATCTTAACCGATCCCGGTCAGGGCCAGTTGGCATCGGTGACCTGGGTGACGCCGACCGCCAAAGATTCCGACCATCCCGCGCACCGTAGCTCGCTGGGTCCGTCGTGGGTCGCATCCGTCGTGAATGCGGTCGGCGAGAGCAAGTATTGGAAGTCGACGGCAATCGTCATTCTCTGGGACGATTGGGGCGGCTGGTACGACAATGCGCCGCCGCCGCAGCTCGATTTTCGCGGCCTCGGGATGAGGGTGCCGTGCCTGATCGTCTCGCCGTACGCTAAGCACGGCTACGTCGACCACACGCAATACGAGTACGGCAGCATCCTCAAGTTTATCGAAGAGGCCTTCAACCTGTCGCCGCTCGGGCCGACCGATAAGGGCTACACCGACAGTCGAGCCACCAGCCTCGAGGATGCCTTCGACTTCACGCAGCGGCCGCGCCCCTTCAAGCCGCTGCCGTCAGTCGTCGGCCCTTCCCACTTCCTGCACGAATCGGCCGCCGACGAAGCCGAACCGGTCGACACGGAGTAACGCAAGCCGCTGCGTCGCCGGCAAAGGCACTGAAGAGGCAGGCGGCAAACTGCATCCTCTTCAACAGACGACTATACCGGGAGCGCCCGATGATGCTTTGGGCCAAGACAGGACGGGGGCCGCGTAAGCTCCTCGTACATATTGCGTTTGGGGCGCTGGTCACCGGCTGCTCCGGCGGGCTGAGCGCGCCGGGCAACCAATTTGACGGGCTGACACCCGTCAGTCCAGCCTCATTGGGAAATCCCGTCGGGACGTACGTCAAGCACGTTGTCGTCATCATTCAAGAGAACCGCAGCTTCGAAAACTTCTTCGCCGGCTATCCAGGTGCCGACGCACCGACCTTCGGCTACTCCAACGGCAAGAAACTCGAGCTGCGCCCAACCACGTTCGGCGGCAGTAACCTGGTCCATAACTGGGGCTCCGCGATACCCGATTGGAACCACGGTAAGATGGACGGCTTCGCGATCGAGGGCACGATACGAGGGTGGCCGCGCGCCTACTCGTACGTGGAGCGCTCGCTGATCGCGCCGTACTGGACGATGGCACGCGAGTACGTGCTCGCCGATCATATGTTTCCGACCGAGTTCGGCGGCAGCTTCACCGCGCATCTCACCCTGATTGCCGGCACCGACAATCTCACGCCCAGGAAGGCTGAGGTTGATCAGCCCGACGGTGCATACGGCGATTGCGACTCGCCTCCAGGCACAACGAGCTCGACCGTTAACGAAAAGCGCAAGGTGAGCATAGACACCGGACCGTTCCCCTGCTTCGATCAGTTCACTACGATGGCGCAGATGCTCGACAATCCGCCGATCGCCGACACTAGCAACGGCATCTCCTGGAAGTACTACGCCTCCAGACGGCTCGACGGCGGCATTTGGGAACCCTTCGAGGCGATTAGGTACGTGCGCTACGGTCGCGACTGGAGGCGAAATATCATCGTGCCGCAGGCTCACATCCTAAAGGATCCCGGCGAGGGAGAGTTGGCCGCGGTGACCTGGGTCACGCCGACGTTCCGCAACTCGGATCACCCCGGCAACCGCAGTGACACCGGTCCTTCCTGGGTCGCTTCGGTCGTCAACGCAATCGGCGAGAGCCCGTATTGGGACTCCACCGCGATCATCGTTCTCTGGGACGACTGGGGCGGATGGTACGATAACGTGCCGCCGCCGCAACTGGACTTTCGCGGCTTAGGTATCCGCGTGCCGTGCCTCATCATTTCGCCGTATGCCAAGCAAGGGTACGTGTCGCACACCCAATACGAGTTCGGCAGCATCCTCAGGTTCATCGAGCAGGCGTTCAACCTGCCGACGCTCGGGCCGGCCACCGCGGGCTACACCGACACGCGAGCCAGGAGCCTCGACGACAGCTTCGATTTCACCCAAACGCCGCGCCCGTTTATGCCGATTTCCGCGCCGTACCCCGCCTCGCACTTTCTTCACCAGTCGCCGGCGGACTTAGCCGAGCCGGTCGATACGGAGTAATCCCGGCGGCGGCGCCCTACGGCTCGAGCTCGTGGACGTCGTTGTCGTTGGTGTCGGTGAAGTAAAGCACCGTGTTGGAGTCGGTCGTGCCCGCAGCGGCCAGACCGAAGACACCCTGCGTGCTGCTCGTGTCCACCACCTTCGTATCGAGGACCTTGCCGGCCGGCGTCAACTCGACCAGCGTGTTGGCCGTCCCTTGCGTATTCGCGACGATGAGGTTGCCGTT
>JASHXG010000266.1 GCA_030043675.1 Vulcanimicrobiota bacterium | reverse complement strand
CCTAGCTATACTTTTCTGGTGGTCGCCGCGATCATGGCGCTGGGCGGACTCACGCTGCTGGGCATCGGCGAGGGCGTCTACGACGACGACGAAGAGCACGCGCATGTTCGCGACTGGCACGACTTCATCGTGGTCTTCGTCGCTCGCACGCTGATCTTTTTCGGATTGATCATGCTCCAGACGTTCGTGCTGTTTTTCTTCCGCGACGTGCAAAACGTCGGCAACCCATCGGCCGGAACGGCCCTCTATGCCTTCGCCACGATCGCCGGCTCCGTAGCATCGAGTCTCTATCTCGGCTTGCTCTCCGATCGCGTGCCGCGCAAGATCGTCACTGCCCTCGCCGCCGCGGCGATGGCGATCGCGACGATCGGCTTCGCGCTCGCGCCCGAGCTGAAGTGGATGCTGCCGTTCGCGGTGCTCTTCGGCATCGGGTTCGGCGGTGTGATCTCCAGCGGCTGGGCGCTGGCGATGGATGCGATCCCCAAGCTGCGCGACGTTGCGCGCGATCTCGGTCTCTGGGGCATCGCCACGATGCTCCCCTACGTGGTCGCGCCGCTCGTCGGCGGCTGGCTGATCGGCCTTTTTCACGGAACGCGTGCCGGGTATCAGGCGGTCTTCGGTCTCGCCGGCTTTAGCTTCGCGCTTGCATCGCTGACGGTGCTGCGCGTCGGCCGGCAGCCGCTCTCGTCGCTCTGGGCCGTCCCGCTGCGCGCGGCGGCGGTGCCGGCGAACTTCATTTGGAATCACACCGCCTACCGCGTGCGCGGGTGGGGCAGGCTGCCGCGACGGCGCGGACCGACGCTGATCGTCGCCAATCATCAACACGATCTTGAATCACAAACCCTGGTGACCTCGATAACCATGCGAAGCGGTCCGTGGCGTCATCCGCTCTTCACCGCGAGTTCGCGGCGTATGTACGAGCCCGGGTTCTTGGCGATCCGCCTCCCCTGGCTGCGCGCGCTGCTGCGGCGGATCAACACCGGCTCCCTCTTCCTGGCGCTTGGCATGATGCCGATCGAGAACGAGCTCGGTTCACGCCAGCTCTCGGCGCTCGCATGGGCATTGGAGCGCCGCCACGGATCGCAGTTGCTCAGCGAGTTCTTTGACGAGAGCGTCACCGGGCAATTCCCGGCGGGAACCCGCACTTCCGATCTCCAGCGCAAAGCCTTCTTTACGCGATCGCACGCCACGGTGAAGCTTGCGACGCTGCGCGAACCCTATCGTCGCGAGATCCTCGACGAGACGCGCGCAAATGTCGAGAGCGACTTGGCGCGCATGGAAGATATCGTACGCCGCGGCGGAAGCTTCTACCTGACGCCCGAGGGACGCTATTCGAGCGACGGACGCATCGGCCCGATGCGCGGCGTCGTCGAGCGGCTGGCTCCGCTCGCAACGATCTACATCGCCGGCGTCAGCTACGATCCGTTCGTCGACAAGCGTCTTTCGATGCTCTATCGCATCGCGCGTCTCGAAGACCGCGCGCATCTGACGAAGACACTGGCGGCGATTCGGCCGGTTGTCACGAGCCAGCTGCTGGGAAGCTGGCTGACCAACGGCGACGGTGCGTCGTTCACCGTGGACGAAGCGTGTGCGGCCGTCCTCGAACGGCTTGCGAATTTGCCGGCCTCACTCTTCGTGGATCCCGAGCTGCGCCGCGACCCGCAGCGCTTGACGCGCGCTGCGCTGCCGGTGATGGAGCAGTGGAAGATCCTGGAACGCGTTGAAGGTGACCGGTACCGGTTGAGCGCGATCCGCCGTCATCCGCAGTTCCCGCAAGTCGAGGACATCGTTGCATACCAGGCGCGTTTCCTCGAAGAGACGATCGCCAACGTGGCCTACGCGAACTAACGCCGCTCGAAGGCAAAAAGACGCGCGCGGATCGATCCCGTTTTTGTTCCCTTCATCTTTCCGTCGGCTCCAAGCACGCGGTGGGCCGGAACGAAGAGGTCCAGAGGGCTCTTCGCCATCGCGAATGCAACGCCGCGATGCGCGAGCGGACGTCCGATCGCCCGAGCAACGTCCGCATAAGAAACGAACTCACCGAATGCCAGCGCCGCGACCGCCCGCCACGCCGCGACTTGAAAGGGCGTTCCCTCGAGCGCGAGCGGAACGTGGAAACGCCGTAGCCGCCGCGCGAAGTAGGCTCGCACCTGTTCGCGCGCTTCGGCGAGCAGGGCGTCGCTCGGGTTCTTCTCCGGGGAGCGCTTGGGCAGCACGAAGTTGCTGGCAACGATCCGCCTTCCGTTGCCTACGATCAACAAATCGCGACCTAGGGGCGTAGAAATTCGGCAGCGCGTAGGTTTCCCGGAGAGCGACATGCAAGTTCCTTCCTCCCCTTTTTGGAACGGCGACGAGTCCCCGCACGTTCTGTTAGGGAAGCTCGCTCGGCGAGCGTTGCAACGTAAGCACTTGGAGGTAGTCGTGAACCGCGCGATCGTCGTCGCTTTCTCATTATCGGGCATTCTCGCATTCTCGTCGTGTACGAACGGATCGATGGGCGGAATGACGCCGCAGAGTGCGCCCATGACGGCGCAGAATCAAGCTTTGCCGCCCGACGTGTTGGTCGGGCCGAGGAGCGGAGACGTGCCGTTCCAAAGCGCCAGCCCGGTGTTGCGGCTTTGTCCGGCAATGGCCGGCCAGATGGCCTGTGTGGCGCTCTTGAGAACCGACGTGCAGCCGCAGCTCGATACAACCCAGGTGGTGGGCGGCGATGCCGAGACGTGTCCCTTTAGCGAGGGTTACTGTCCGATCGACCTTCAAGATGCCTATAAACTTCCCTCATTAACCGCCGGGAAGGACGAGGTCGTCGCGATCGTCGACGCATTCGGCTACAAACACGTCGCGTCGGACCTCGATGAGTATCGCAGCGTGATGGGCTTACCGCCCTGTAAAACGGCCGACAAGTGCTTCCGCATTCTGAATCAAGCGGGCAAATCATCGCCCCTGCCGCCGCAAGGAAGCGGTTCGAACTCCGGTTGGCTCGGCGAGGAATCGGTTGACGTCGATATGGCTTCGGCGATCTGCCCGCGCTGCAAGATCGTTCTTATCCAAGCCGACAACAACTATACGAACAATCTCTACGCCGGCGTCAAAACCGCCGAGAAACTCGCCAAGTTCGTGAGCAACTCCTGGGGCGGGGGACCCGAGGGAGCGGATGACCCGGTCTTCCACAAGCCGGGCGTCGTGATCACGGCGGCCGCGGGCGACTGCGGCGGCGGCTACACCGCATCGTGCGGCGGCGGCGGCCCGCAGCAGCCGTGCTCGTATACCTACGTCGTCTGCGTCGGCGGAACGCATCTGATGCGCGCGAGCAACGCGCGCGGTTGGGACGAGACGGTTTGGAACGACTGGACGTTCGATGAGTGCGGTGGGCCGTGCGGCGCAACCGGCAGCGGCTGCAGCACCAAGATCGCCAAACCGGGGTGGCAGACCGATAAGGGCTGCAAGATGCGCTCGGAAGCCGACGTCTCGGCGACGGCTGCGGTGAGCGCGCCCGTGATCGTCTACAACTCGGAGTTGGTGGGCTCTACGGGTGCTTGCAAGCCGCCGCAGTGTTTCTGGCTCTTCGGGGGCACAAGCGTCGCGACGCCGATCATTGCCTCGACCTTTGCCTTAGCGGGCAACCCGGAAGCGCAAAACGGCGCCGCGGGTATATGGAAGCATCATGACGACCTCTACAACGTCACCAGCGGTGACAACATCAACGCGGCGCTCGGCGTCAAGTGCGCATCGAAGGTAACCTATATCTGTCATGCGCGGGTCGGATTCTCGGGTCCGGTCGGATGGGGCACTCCCCACGGCGTCCACGCCTTCTAGCGGCTTGGCGATGAGCGGCCGTCTCCTCGCCGGGCTCGCCTTGGCCGCGGCGCTGACGCTGGCGGGTTGCGGCACCGCCTCGATGCAGTCGACGCCGCTCCCGCCCGGTCAATCGGACTCCGGGCCGCAAACCTCGGGAACGAGCCAGGCGCCTTCCTCGGACGACCAAGCGTCTGACGACCAGAGCTCGGACGACGGCTCGTCCGACGCGGCGCCGGTTTCGGGGGCCGACGGCGCGTCCGCGTCTGCGTCGTCGAAACCAAAGTCCGGCGCGGCGACGCCTGCGGCCAAGGTCAGTCCGGCCTCGAAGGGCCTTGCGGCCACGGAGCATTCCGTCTGCCGGCACCCGGCCCAACCCGGGGCGCGCGAGTGCGACGCGATCGTGCGGCCGGTCTCCCGGGCGGTTGCATCCGATCCGCCCGGCAATGCCTGCACGAAGACGGCGCCCTACTGTGCCGCGGATCTGCAGGCGGCCTATAACGTTACGCAGATCGCCAAGACGCGCGGACGCGGCGTGACGGTCGCGGTCGTCGACGCGTACGGCTATCCCGACGCGGCCGGCGATTTGGCGATCTATCGTAAGAATATGGGCCTGCCCGCGTGCACGCCGAGCAGCGGTTGTCTGCGTATATTCAATCAGAGCGCGCAAAGCAGCCCGTTGCCCGCGCTCAACGGAGATGACGACTGGCGCCCGCAAGAGGCGCTCGATCTCGACATGGTTTCGGCGCTCTGTCCGAACTGTAAGATCCTGCTGGTGCAAACGAATAGCAACAAAGACGGTGATCTCGACGCGGGCGTGAATGCGGCGATTGGGCTCGGCGCAACCGCCGTGAGCAGCTCGTACAGCGGCAAGGAGCGCAACACCGTCGATTCGGCCTACAATCATCCCGGCCGCATCCTGACGGCCAGCGCCGGGAACGGCGGTTCCGGCGTCGCGCAGCCATGCAGTTATGCGAATGTCGTGTGCGTCGGCGGAACGTCGTTGCGCGCCGCGTCGTCGCACCGTGGTTGGAGCGAACGGACTTGGATTGCGAGCAGCAGCGGCTGCAGCGCCTACGTTCCCAGGCCGCACTGGCAACACGTCAAGAGCTGCAAGATGCGTTCGGTCGCCGACGTCTCGGCGGTTGCCGATCCGAGCACGGGCGTGCTCTTTTATCAGTCACCCGCCGGCTGGGAGCAGGCCGGCGGCACCGGCGTTTCGTCGCCGATCGTTGCCGCCATTCTCGCGCTGAGCGCAAACGACGTGCGCGCGAATGCGTCGCGCTGGATTTGGACCCATGGAAAGAAGTTGCCGGGTGGAGGTGGATTGTGATGCGACGTCGTGTGGCCCTGACGATCGGTCTTGCGATCGCCCTGGTGGCGGCGGCTCCGCGCGATAGCGCCGTGATCGTCGATTCGGGTTCGACCAACACGCAAGGGTACAAGATCCAGGTCTGGTCCGACGGTACGGCCTCGATCACGCCGGCCGATCGCTTCGGCGCGGCCCAGGGTGCGGCAAAAGCATTTAGCGTCCCCGCATCGACTGTGGCGCGCTTCTTCGCCGACCTCGCTGCGGCGCGTAAGGGCGCAGCCGCCGGTCAGTCTTGCATGAAGAGTGCGTCCTTCGGAACGACGACGCATGTCGTCTGGCACAACTGGACCTCGCCGGATCTCGATTGTCCGGCGGCGAACGCGCTGACGGCCGCGCTCGTGCACGATGTCGGAGAGATTCGTCAAACCTCGGGCATCAGCGCCGAACCGCTTCGACGGGCTCCGCCGGCGCAGCCGGTTTCGCCTCCCTAGAACGTCTTAGAACGCCTTCAGTTCTGACGCGACGGCGGACGTCAGATCGATGCTGCCCGGCGGACGGGCACCCGA
>JASHXG010000265.1 GCA_030043675.1 Vulcanimicrobiota bacterium | reverse complement strand
TAATCGTCGGGCCGATCCTGCTGCAGCATCAGCCACATCGCGCGCACGTAGTCGCCGGCATATCCCCAGTCGCGCTGCGCGTCGAGATTCCCCAAACGCAGCTCCTTAGCCAGCCCCAGCTTGATCCGCGCAACCGCGTCGGAGATCTTGCGCGTCACAAACTCCTTCCCGCGACGCGGCGAGTTGTGAATCACCAGCTCGCCGACGCCGGCGTGGAAGCGGCCGGACTCCGTGGTCAGATCGTACAGCCAGCCCTCGAAGTGCGGCTCTTCGAGGACGCGTTTGACCTCCCGCAGGTCCTTACGCAGGTGCGCGCCGAGACCACGTTTATCAGGCGAGCGCAGGTTGATCGAGTAAAAAGGCCCGGGCCGCTCTGGCGGGCCAACGTCGACGTTGAGAACGCACTCCTGGCCGAGTGCTTTGCGCGCCATCCACCAGAGGCCCATTGCGAGCGTCGGCGAGTTCGTCTTGAAGTTTTTGAACGGGTGCGCGATGCGAGGATTTGCCTTTAGGCCATCTGCGGCATTGTAACCTTCAAGGAAAGACCGCCAGGTGCGTACATCGGCGTTAAGGACCAATCGTGGAATGCGCTTATAACCGCTGCCGGTATAGCACTCCTCACGTAACCACTCTACAAACCGCGGCGCGCCGCTGAGCGCAAGCGCCCCTGTCGTCTTGCCTGGCGCGAAGCCTGAGACAACCGAGGAGTATTTAACGTGTCCAGAGGTCTGCCGGATCCAGGTCGCCCCAAATCGTTCGCGTAACTGCTCGTTTGAATTTACGAATCTCGCGCTGGTGGATCGAGATTCACGGGACGGAGCATACCCGTCCCCGACAAATGCCCCCAACATCCATGCGAGCTCGTCGGCAATATCCGACGAAGACCCAGGATCGGGCAGCTCGGCACGCAGCGTCTTGTCACCGTACACGACTCCGCGGGCGGGGCATTCGCCATCGGACAAAAAGACAACGTGATCGCCCGTTAACGTCACCGAGCCGCAACGGGCTTCAATGCGACGGACGCCTTTGTTATCGACCTGTGGTCGATGCCTATAAGCGGTCGCACCGCTTACGCGCACGAAGCGATCGCCATCCCAAACTTCGAGGTCCGGTCCGAGTTCGAGCCGCTGGTAGTCCGGCCCGTCGCCGCGAACGGGGATCAACTCCCCAATGGGAAGCACGTCGACGGTCCCCGCGCGGCGTACTATCACAGGCGTTTGGTGAACCAAGCTCTCGTGATTGAAACATATGCCGCTGCAGGCGTACAAATCATAAGATTCGCGATAATTGACGGTGATCCAGTGACCGTAGACTTTTGCGACGCCGTAGGGACTGCGCGGGTGGAAGGACGTCTTCTCGGTTTGCGGCGATTCGACGACCTTGCCGAACATCTCGGAGCTGGAGGCTTGGTAGAAGCGAATGGCGGGTTCGACGTGCCGAATCGCTTCGAGCACGCGCGTGACGCCGACCGCCGTGAACTCGGCCGTGAGGACCGGCTGGCTCCACGAGGCGGGAACGAAAGATTGGGCCGCGAGATTGTAGATCTCATCGGGGCGGATCTCGTTGACGATCGAGGTGATCGAGCTCTGATCGAGCAGATCTCCGGAGACGATCTCGACCTCGTCGACGATGTGCTCGATGCGTTCGTGCACCTCGGTGCTGGTGCGGCGCGTCATGCCGACGACGCGATAACCCTCGGCCAACAGCAGCTCCGCTAGGAAGGAGCCGTCTTGACCGGTGATGCCCGTGATCAGCGCGGTTTTTTGCATGCTTAAGCCCGCGCGGCGGCGTGGCGCAACCGCTCGGCGAGGGTCACCGCGATGAAGGCCGCGACCTCGCTGGGCAGCGTTCCCCGCCCGAAGCCGGCGTCGTAACCGAGCTCGCTCGCCAGCCGATTCGTCACGCGCGGCCCGCCGCAGATCAAGACGACCCGATCGCGCAACCCTTCGGCCTCGAGCAGCTCGCCCAGCGCGGTGAAGTTCGTGACGTCACTGCCCTTCTGCGTGACGACTTGCGATGCAAGCAACGCGTCGATTCGGTGCTCTTTGGTAAAGCGAACCAGTTCTTCGACCGCCACTTGGCTGCCGAGGTTGTAGGTTTCGAACATCTGATAGCGCTCGAGCCCGTAATCGCCTTTATAGCCCTTCATGTTCAGGATCGCATCGATCCCGACCGTGTGCGCGTCGGTCCCTATGCACGCGCCGGCGATGCGAATCTTGCGCCCGAGACGCTCCGCGATAAAGGCGTCGATCTCGTCCATCGTCATCGCGTGCGCGCGCGCCGACGGCAATTTGATCGCTTCGACGTCGACGCTCTGCGACGTGCTTGCATACAGCACGAAGAACGAGAACCCCGACGCGATCCGGCGTCCCTCAACCACCTGCACGTCGTGCAGCCCCATCCGGCCCGCAAGCTGCCGCGCCGCCTCGTCGGCCGTTTCGCTCCATTCGATCGGGAGCGTGAACGAGAGTTGCACCTTCCCGTCGTCTTGCGTATCGCCGTACGGCTTGACGAGTCTGCTCACGATGCCACGGGCGCGACGGCGCTCCTGAGAGAGTCTTCGAAGGGGTTGAAGTAATCGGCGGCGCGCGCGAACACGCCTTCGTAGCCCCGTCCGCCTTCGGGCGCCCGCGAGACGTCGGCGAAGAGCGCGGCATCGACGGCGTTCATCAAGCCCATCGCGGCG
>JASHXG010000264.1 GCA_030043675.1 Vulcanimicrobiota bacterium | reverse complement strand
TGCGTATCGCCGTACGGCTTGACGAGTCTGCTCACGATGCCACGGGCGCGACGGCGCTCCTGAGAGAGTCTTCGAAGGGGTTGAAGTAATCGGCGGCGCGCGCGAACACGCCTTCGTAGCCCCGTCCGCCTTCGGGCGCCCGCGAGACGTCGGCGAAGAGCGCGGCATCGACGGCGTTCATCAAGCCCATCGCGGCGACCCGTTCCATCAGCTGCTCGCAGCCCTCGAGCACCTGCGCGGCCCGCCCCTCGATCGCGCCCCCGGGCTTAACGGTGATCTCTTCACCCAAATGGCGCGCGGTATTCATGATGTAGCGCGCGTTCTCGAGCGAGAGGGCGCGGTCGCCGAGGAACGGCGTATGCGTGGCCTCGGTCAGCATCCCGCAGAGATGGATGTTCTGCCCGGTCATGACCGACGTCAGATTGAACATCGCGTCGATGAGGTGCCCCTTGAAGATGTCGCCGGTCATGTGCTTGGTCGGCGGCATGTATTTCAGCGGAGCGTCCGGGAAGATTTGGCGCGCCAGCTGCGCTTGCGCCACCTGATTGAGAAAACTGTCCTCGAGATCGGGATTGATCTCGTAGGCGTCACCCAGGCCGATCTGAGTGTCGGGCAGGCCGGCTCGATGGGCGAATTCCTCGTTGATGAACTGCGAGGCCAACACCGCCGGCGCTTGTTCCACCGCGTCGGCGGTCGTGAGATAGTTGTCCTCGCCGGTATTGATGATGATCCCCGAATATGCGTTGAGCATGCGGCTGAAGTGCTGATCGACGAAGGTCCGCTTCATGTTGATGTCGCGGAAGAGAATGCCGTACATCGAGTCGTTCAGCAGCATGTCGAGGCGTTCGAGGGCGGCCATCACGGCGATCTCCGGCATGCACAGCCCGCTCGCATAGTTGGTCAGCATGACGTAACGGCCGAGCTTTTCTGAGACCTCGTCGAGCGCGCCGCGCATGATCCTGAAATTGGCCTGCGTCGCGTAGGTGCCGCCGAAGCCTTCGGTGGTGGGCCCAAAGGGAACGAAGTCCAGCAGCGACTGGCCGGTCGAGCGAATGACCGCAATGACCTGCGCGCCGGCTTCGGCGGAGGCTACGGCCGCGGTTCGGTCTTCATAAATGTTGCCGCTCGCGACGATCACGTACAACAGCGGCGGCGGGAGCTGGGGCAGCCGGGCCATCCGCGCGGCACGCTCCTCGCGCTGCGCGCGAATGCGGGCCAATGCCGCCTCGACGTGCGGCCGCAATGCGCCCCGCGCCGCCTGTTCGGGCGTTTGGGAGAAATCCTCGAGCGCGTAACGGCGCAGCGCCAACGCTTCGCCCAGCGCCGCCGGATCCAACCCCGTCTCGGCCAGCGCCTTACCAAATGCGAGCGCAGCGCCACGTTGCAGGCCGGTCTCCGACAGCGAATCGACGATTGCATTTGGGATGGGAACTTCGTCGGCGGTGACGCCGTCGACGCCCAGCAGCCGCAGCGCCGCGCGCTCGACGGAGACCGTCGAATGCGCGCCAATGAACTCCTCGACCGGCTCGACGATTGCCGAGGCCAGCTTCCGGCAGCGTTCTACGCGCGTCCAATCGATTCTCAGCTCCATGGGTAACGTCTATCTTACTCGAAGGCCGAGATACGCGGCAATTCCGTCGCGCCAGGACGGCATCGCGATGCCGAGGCCGCGAAGTCGCGCGTTCTCCAAGGCCGAAAAGCGCGGTCGCGTCGCCGGCGCCTTCCACTGATCGGCGCCGATCGGTTCGATCGATGCCGTTACGCCCGCGGCGCGCAACGCCTCGCCGGC
Source organism: Vulcanimicrobiota bacterium (assembly GCA_030043675.1). Lineage (GTDB taxonomy): Bacteria > Vulcanimicrobiota > Vulcanimicrobiia > Vulcanimicrobiales > Vulcanimicrobiaceae > Cybelea. The sequence goes on along the minus strand of JASHXG010000264.1, from coordinate 6,044 downwards.
GAAGTCGTACCAGCTGACCGGACCCGAGTTGACCGCGTGGTAGAGGCCGTATGCATCCGTCTCGATCAGCGCCCGCAGCGCGCCCGATAGATCTCCGGCAAAGGTCGGCGACGCCACCACGTCGGTCACGACCGCAATGGGTTGCGATGCGCGCGCTTGCGCCAGTACGCGATCGATGAAGGCCCCGTTCCCTTGCGAGGACTCGCGCTCGCCGTAGACGCCGCAGGTGCGAACCACGAATGCGCGCGCGTGCAGTCGTTCGACGAGATACTCACCGGCGAGCTTGGAAGCGCCGTACGCGGACAGCGGATGCGGCGCATCGCTCTCAGTGTACGGACGCTTCGTCTTCCCATCGAAGACGTAGTCGGTGCTAATCGTCACGAAGAGAATGTTCCGATCGCGCGCGAGGAGGGCAGCGCGCCCGACCGCCAACGCATTGACCTCAAAGGCGCGCTCGGGTTCACGCTCGCAGAGGTCGACGTTGTGAAATGCCGCCGCATTCACGACGGCGTCGGGACGGAACCGTTCGATCGCTTCGCTCAACGCGTCGCTGCGCTCGATCGCGAGCTCGTCGTGCGGCGGCGCTTCGATGCGGCAGTCGGACCAGTGCCGGCGTATCGCCGTCCCGAGCTGTCCCGCGCCGCCGATCAGTAGGACGCGCTTCACGCCGCGGCCTGCGGCCGCGCCGTATGGTGTCGCTGGCCGATCAGCGACATGGCGACCGCCACAACCGCCGCTAGGTTCCCGAGAACCATGATCTCTACCACGGTGGTCAGCGTCGGATGGATCGCGGCGATCGCACCCAGCGTGGCGAACGTACAGACGAGGAGCGGCACCGTGAAGCCGAGACGATGCGTGGCGATGCCGTAAAACGTCAGCGCGTTGGTCAGCGCCAGCAGAATCATGGCCGCTCCATAGGTGACCAGAAGCGGGGCCGCCGCGTCGTATGCGTGCCCGACCAGCGCGTGCAGAACGTCGATTCCGAAGAAGTAAAACACGAAAAGACCGCCGAGCGCGATGACGGCCAGCATCAGCAGGCTGGCAACGAGAACCTCGCGCGTGCGCGCGCCGCGCGCATGCCGGTCCGCGGCTTGCGGAAGGAGCACCGTCGGAACGAAGCCGACGAGATAGAGCAGGATTTTTCCGCCGAGCGAAGCCGCCGCGTAGAGCCCGGCGTCGTGGGCATCGAAAAAGTGCTTTACCAAGACGACGTCCGCCGTGCCCATCAGCGTCATTGTAATCGTGGCCGCTGCGGCGCCCGCGCCCGCCTTCACGATCCGCCTCCAGTCATAGCGGATCGAATGCGGCTGCGCGCGGCTGTAACGCTGCACCAATCGTCTGCCGATGTAGATCAACGCGCAGACGGGCCCCAAGAGGAATCCGAAAATGGCGCCGAAGAGCCGCAGCCCGATCGAGAGCAGCACCGCGACGGCGATGACTTTACCGATTCCTTCGACGGCGTTGGAGACCGAGTACCCAAGGAAATCCTGGGTTCCTTGCGCTAGCGCGCGCAACGCGCCCAGGCAGAGGACGATGGCTGCGAACAAACCGGCGAGCGGTACCGACCAGACCGGCACGCGCAAGAAATTCGAAAAAGCGGCCGCTCCGAGCAGCGACACCAACAGATAAAGCAGCCCCAGGACCGCAAAGCCAAACGCCACGCTCTTGGTCAAGCTGCGTAAATGACCGTCGTCGTGCAGCGCACGAAACTCGGCCGCGAGCTGCGCGACGACCGGTGCCATGAAACCCGCGGGCAGCGCCGCGATGACCGCAGCCGAGTTGAGCGCGTAGAATGCTCCGTAGGTCGCGACGCCGAGTTGCCGGCTGGCAATCGCGTGCACGAGAAAGCCGCAGACGTTGAGCACCATCGCGGCGGTAAAGACCAGAGCGCTCTGCTTCAGCATGACGCTCGCGCGAAGGCGCTCGAAGCCGTCTAACAGCACGCTCGGTGGACTGAGACCGCCGTTCATCGAATCAACCTTCTCATGGAGATCGAGCAATTACCTCTTGCCGGCGCGATGATCGTCGTGCCTCGCATCTTTACCGACGAGCGAGGATCCTTTAGCGAAGTCTACTCGCTCGATCGCTATCGCCGGTGCGGTGTCGATGCGGACTTCGTGCAAGACAACGTTTCGCGCTCGCACCGCGGCGTGCTGCGCGGTCTTCACGGGAGCGCGCAGATGGCCAAACTCGTCGGCGTGCTGTCGGGCAGCGCCTTCGACGTGATCGTCGACGCGCGGGCGGAGAGCTCGACCTACGGAAAATGGTTCGGCACCACGCTGACCGCGCGCGAGGGACGGCAGCTCTACGTTCCCGTCGGATTCCTCCACGGGTTCCTTGCCTTGGAAGACGATACGATCTTCGCGTACAAGCAGAGCGCGCCATACGACCCGGACCTCGAGGTCGGCGTCGCGTGGGACGACCCCGCGCTGGGGATCGAGTGGCCGCTCGCCGGGCGGCGGCCGATTCTCTCACGGCGCGACGCCGCCAACCCGCCCCTCGCGAGCTTGCGGGAAGCGTAACAAACCGGGCCCAGCCGGGGTAACAGCCGCCAGAGAAACAGAATCGAGGGAGGATGGCATTCCGTGATCAGAGCGACGAAGCTCTGGTTCGCCGGGTGCGCTCCGGAGAAAGGGAGGTCTTCGGCGTGCTCGTCGATCGCTACAAGCGGGGTATCGCGAACTTCATCGGCGCGACGGTGCGAAATCAGTCCGAAACCGCGGACCTCTCGCAGGAGACCTTCTTGCGCGCCTACGCGCACTTGGGGACGTTCAATCCGCAACTCGGCAAGTTCTCGACCTGGATCTATCAGATTGCCCGCAACGTGATTCGAACCTACCTTTCCAAGTCGCTGCGCGGCCCGCAGATGCAAGATCTCTCGCAAGAGCCAACGCTCGAGAGCTCGTTCGCGGACTTTTCGCGCGACGCCGATCCGGCCGGCGGCGTGCTGCGCGAGGAGGCGGAGCGCGAGCTGCGTGCCGCGCTGGCGGACCTGCCGGAGCGGATGCGGACGGTCTTGGCGCTGCGCTATTTCGACAACATGGAATACGCGACGATCGCAACCACGCTCGGGCTTTCCCTCGGGAACGTCAAGACCCTGATCCATCGCGGGAAGATCGCGCTGACCAAGAAGATGCGCGACCGCGAGGCGCACGCGGTCACGACGCTGCAAGCCCGCAGCGAGAAGGGGGGACGCCGTGCGCTGCTCTTGGTGTGAGCCGGTGCTCGATGCCTACCTCGAGGCGACCCTTTCGCCCCGGAAGATGCGCGGCGTTGCCGAGCACCTGCGGGGTTGCGACTCCTGCGCCGCCTTGCTGGCCGAGCTGCGGGTCGTGGATGCGCTGCTCGCCACCGCGCAGTGGCGCGCCGAGGTTCCTGCGGACTTCACGGTGGCGGTCGTCGCAGCGGCGCGCATGACGCCGCAGCATGCGCGTCCGCGAGCTCTGCCGTGGCTTCCGCTCGCCATCTATCTCGTCGTCGCGTGGGCACTGGCGGCCGCCGTACAGTTGCAAGGGCGCTACGCAAACGGCTTCTTTAGTGCATTCGACGCTCGGGCGCGCGATGCGGCCGCCGCACTCGGCGCGGCCTTGCACGTCTTCGCGCCGGTGACGCCGTTCGCGGCGGCGGCGGTAACGGCGGTCCTGGCCGTCGACCTTGTCCTCCTTGCCGCACTCATCTTCGGCTACCGGCGGGTGCGACCGCTCTTGGCCTTCCATCTCGCGCGAGGGAATCAGCAACCATGAAGTCTGCCACGATCCTCTTTGCGTTGCTTCTCGCGGCGCTGACCTTCACTCCCGAACGCGCGAGCGCGCGCACCCAGGCCGTCTACCACGGCGGCACCTACTTCGGCTCGGTCGTGGTCGAGCCGGGTCAGATCGTCGACGGCGATCTCAACGTGATCATGGGCGACGCAACCAATGCCGGCATCGTCGAAGGCGACGTCAACGTCATCGGCGGCAACTACGATCCGCGTCCAGGCGGCGTGGTCACCGGGCACGTCAATCAAATCGGCGGAACGCTCACCCAAGACGTCGTGCCGTGGGCGCCCGGCGATTCCATCTACAACCCGCTGCTTCCGGATCACCGCCTGCTCTGGCGGCTCTCGTGGAATCTGCTGGCGCTGCTGGTCTTCCTCATCTTTCCGCTGCGCACGCGCATGGTGCTCGACCGTCTGGAGCGCCATCCCGGGCTCTCGGTTGCAGTGGGTCTGCTCGGCTGCGTGGCGGTCCTTCCGCTCGCCGTGCTGCTGGCGATCACGATCCTGCTGATCCCGCTGATCGCGCTCGAATTCGTCTTCCTCGTGGCGGCCGTCTTCCTCGGCACGGCGGCGCTCGCACTCTTGATCGGGCGCCGGCTCTGCGAGCTGATCAGCCCGGCACGGACGCCGTCGCCGCTCGTCGCCTTGCTGGTCGGCATCGCGATGATCACCGCCGCGGAGCTGGTGCCGGTGATTGGAACGCTGGTTTTGATCTTCGTTGGATTGATCGGCTTGGGGGCGACGATACTCTCCTTCGCCGGCGAGTCGTTCACCGGACCGATCGGGCCGGGGCAGCCTCCCCCGACGCGCGCTCCGATTAGCGGACCACCGATGCCCGCCGGCTAATAGCCGGTCAAATATGGCGACCATCTCGCGAGCCGCGAAGTTCGCCGAGCGCACCGCTCGGCTGCGCGCGTCCACTATTCGCGAGATGCTCAAGGTCACACAGCAGCCCGACATCATCTCGTTCGGCGGCGGCCTTCCCGCTCCCGAGCTCTTTCCTACCGCCGCCATCGCGCAAGCTGCGCGCGCCGTCATGGATCGCTACGGAGCCGCCGCGTTGCAATACAGCGTGACCGAAGGAATTCCCGAGATGCGCATCTGGGTGGCCGAGCGCCTCACGCGCCGCTTCGGACGCATCTTCGATGCCGAAAGCGTCACGATCGTCAACGGCTCGCAGCAGGGTCTCGACCTTCTCGGAAAGGTCTTCCTCGATCCGGGCGATCACGTGGTGATGGAAGATCCATCTTATCTCGGCGCGATTCAGGCCTTCGACGCCTACCAGGCCCGATATCTCACGGTCGATACCGACGAGGAGGGTCTGATTCCCGAATCGCTCGAGCGCGTGCTCGATCGCGCGGATCCTTTTCCGAAGTTTCTCTACCTCGTACCGAATTTCGCAAACCCGACGGGACGGACGCTTTCACGCGCCCGCCGCGAAAGCGTCGTGCGCATCTGCGAGAGCTTCGATCTGCCGATCGTCGAAGACGATCCGTACGGCGAGCTTCGCTTCGAGGGCAACGATCTGCCGGCGCTCATCACATACCCGACGAGCGGAGCGGTTATCTACTCGGGTACGGGCAGTAAGATCATGGCGCCGGGGATGCGCGTCGCATGGCTCGTCATCGGCGATGCCGAGATCCGTGAAAAGATCGTGCTGGCCAAGCAGGGCGCCGACCTGCACAGTGGGACGCTGGCTCAGTACATCTTCCACGAGTACGCGAGCGACGGCGAGAAGTTTGACGCGCACGTTCGCCGCATCGCTCAGACCTACGCTCGGCGTCGCGACGTCATGGCCGACGCGCTGGTCGAACACATGCCCGAAGGGGTGCGCTCCACTCGGCCCAGCGGCGGGATGTTTCTCTGGGTCACGGTGCCGGGCGTCGATACGACCGAGCTGCTCGTCATTTCGGCCCAGTCGAAAGTCGTCTTCGTGCCCGGCGTCAACTTCTATCCAGGCCGCGACGTGCACGACGGCATGCGACTGAACTTCTCGAATGCCTCGGAGAAGAATATCGGCCTGGGCGTCGAACGGCTCGGCCACGCCATAAGAACCTACCTACGCTAGAGGAGACGCGCGCGTGGCTGATCGTTTGGTCGTCGGCATCTTTCCCCAATCGGATCCCAAGGCACTCGAGAGCGCGCTCTCCGGGCAGCAGATCGATCTGAGCAAGGTCAAGGTCGTGAGCACGGCGGCGCCCGACGATACCGTGGACTCGCCGCTCGACTTCCTCGACCTCGTCAACGACATGGAACGCGAAGAGACCCAATATTCCGAGGACCTGAC
>JASHXG010000003.1 GCA_030043675.1 Vulcanimicrobiota bacterium | reverse complement strand
CGTACTGTGGTTGTTCGTGCCGCGGGGTGGAGCAGTCCGGTAGCTCGTCGGGCTCATAACCCGAAGGACGGTGGTTCAAATCCACCCCCCGCAACCAACTTCAAGGTCCGTTTGGACATGACCGCATCCAACGTGACGCTCGATTGCGGCGACCGCATTATTCTGCGACCGCCCCGATTGACTGACGCTCCAGCGATAGCGCAACACGCGAACGACCGCGCCATCTGGATAAACCTCCGCGACCTGATGCCGCATCCCTACTCGCTCGAGGATGCACGAGATTGGATTGCGCGTATTCAAGTGCAGTCCCCTAGGGTCAGCTTCGTCATCGACGTGAACGGCGAAGCCGTGGGCGCTATCGGACTGGTGCTTGGAAACGACGTCGAACGCTGCTCCGCAGAGGTCGGCTATTGGATCGGCGCCGCGTATTGGGGTCGCGGAATCGCGACGAGCGCGCTGAGCCGCGTCTGCCGCTACGCCTTCGAGGAACTCGCGCTCCTACGCGTCTTCGCCACGCCGATCGCGCCGAACCCCGCCTCGTGCAGGGTTCTCGAAAAGGCCGGCTTCGAGCGAGAGGGACTCATGCGCAGGGCTTGCATCAAGGATGGCAGGATCCTGGATATGGCCCTCTATGCTAAGGTTCGAGACTAACCTCGGGCTACGCCGGCGCGGCTCGCTTCATAGAGGCCAGCGTCAATTCGATGCCTTCGTCGTAGGGCGTTTTCGTCAAGCCACCGAGCGCGTCGCGCAGTGCCGAGTCATCGAGGATAACCGGCGTCTCGAAGAGGTACTGCATCTCCGCGACCTCGCGCATCATCGGGTTGAAGATTCCGACGATCCGCACCAGCGTCGGACCGGCGATAAAGAGACGCGGCTTACGCCCGGCAGCCGCGAAGACGCGGTCGGCGAACTCGCGTGGCGTGATCGTTCCGGGTCCGCTTAGGTCCCAGGCTCGCCCATAGAAACGCGGATCGTCCAGCATCTTCATGATGACGGGCGGCACGTCCGGAATGAAGACGTACTCGTGCGGGCGATCGACCGGACCGACCAGCTGGGCGGTCCCGCCTTGCGCGGCCGCGCGGAAGACATCAGAGATGTAGCTCTTCGTCACACGCGGACCGTAGAAATCGGGCAGACGCAGGATGGAGCCGCGCAGTTTGCCCCCCGCATCGGCCGCCATCAGGAGATCCTCTTGACGCTTGCGCATCTCGCCCTTGAAGGTGTGCGGCTCGCGCGGATGATCTTCGGTAACCGGCGTCGTGCGCGGACGTCCGAACGGATAGACGGTGCCGATGAGGAGCATCCGCTCGACGCCCGCGGCGATTGCGCCTTCGATCGCCGCCTGCATCACGATCGGATGCTCGGCGAACTTCGTGTAGTCGACGCCGACCGTGTACACCGCGGTCTCGATCCCCTCGAACGCCGCCTTGACCGACGCAGGATCACTGGAATTCCACGTCCGCTGCTCGGCAAGCGCGTCGCCGCCAAACGCAGCCTCGAGCGATTCGCTCGACCGACCGATCGCGCGGTAAGGGCGCCCGGACGCGCGCAACGCGGCGCCGAGCGTCTCGCCCAGCACACCGGTGGCGCCGACGATCGCAACGGGTTTCATAGTAGTCCGCTCTCGCGCCCGACCGACTCGAACGCCGCCAGCGCGCGGTCCATCTCATCCTTGGTAAGGGCCGCGCTGATCTGCACGCGTATGCGCGCCGTCCCTTCGGGCACGACCGGATAGCCGAAGCCGGTCACGAAGACCCCTCTCTTCAGAAGCTTGTCGCTGGTCGCGATTGCCGCCGCCGTCTCACCGACGATGATCGGGATGATCGCGCTCTCGCTTTCGAGCGGCTTGTACCCGATCCGTTTGAGCGCGTCGCGAAAGTACCGCGTATTTTCGCGCAGTCGCTCCACCAGTTGGGGATGCGCGTCGAGATACTCGATCGCTTCGAGGGCGCTGCAGGCCACCGTCGCCGGCAGCGCATTGGAGAACAGCTGCGGCCGCGAGCGCTGAATCAAGGTATCGATCAGCGCGTCGCTGCCGGCGACGAAGCCGCCAGCCGCGCCGCCTAGCGCCTTGCCCAGCGTGCCGGTGATAACGTCGACTTGCCCCGTCAGTCCATAGTGCTCGATCGTGCCGCGGCCGGTCTCGCCCATCACGCCGGTACCGTGAGAATCGTCGACGACCGTGATCGCGCCGTATCGCTTGGCCAACGCGACGATCTCGGGAAGCCGCGCGAGATCGCCCTCCATCGAAAAGACGCCGTCGGTGACGACGACGATCGGGAAGGAGCCGTAAACCGCCTTCAGCTTCTCCTCGAGCTCGCCCATGTTGCTGTGTTTGAATCGCTCGCGCCGCGCTTTCGAGGCCAGTCGCACGCCATCGATGATCGAGGCATGATTCAGCTCGTCGGAGACGATCGCCGAGCCTTCGTCGCAGATCGTTGCGAAGAGCCCGGTGTTGGCGTTCCAGCAGGAGACGTACGAGAGCGCGGCTTGCGTCCCCAAGAACGCCGCTATGCGCTGCTCCAGGACGCGATGGATGTCGAACGTGCCGCAGATGAAGCGTACCGAGGCCGTTCCCGCGCCATACTTGTCGAGACCTCGCTTTCCCGCTTCGACGACCTCGGGTTGGTCGGCCAGTCCCAAGTAGTTGTTGCTCGAGAGCACGATGACGTCGCCGGCCTCTTCCATGTGGACCTCGGGAGCCATCGGCGTGGTCAAATGGCGCAGGTGCTTGTAGGTTCCGGCCTTCTTGAGCGCGTCGAGATCGGTTTGCAGTTTCTGTTCGAAGGCCTGATTCATGAGCTTCCGCTTTCTCCTTTGAAGTCGAGAACGATCTTCGCCGCTTCGCCCTTGCGCATCAGCTCGAACGCGCGGTCGAACTGCGTGTAGGGAAGCACGTGAGTGATGATCGAGCTCAGGTCGATGCGCCCACTTTTCACCAGCGCCTGCGTCTGATACCACGTTTCGAACATTCGGCGTCCGTTGATTCCCAGGACGGTGAGCCCTTTAAAGATGATGCGCTCCGCCAGATTGAGGTTGATGCTGTCACCGGGAATCCCGAGCAGCGCAGCCGTGCCGCCGTTGCGCACCATCTGCAGGCCGAGATCGATCGCCGCCGCGCTTCCGGACATCTCGAGGAGAACGTCGACGCCATCGCCGTTGGTTCGCGCCTTGATCTCATCAACGAGGCCGCTCTGCGTCGCGAGAAAGGTCGCGTCGGCGCCAAGGTGCGTCGCAAGGGCGAGCTTGGCCGGGTTGACGTCGATCGCATAAACGGAGGCGGCGCCGGCGGCGCGTGCCACCGGAATTGCCATCAAGCCGATCGAGCCCACACCGGTGATAACGACGCTCTTGATGCTCACGCCGGCGGCCATGACCGTGTGCACCGCGTTGCCGAGCGGATCGAAGATCGCGGCGTACTCGTCGGGAATCGCCGGATCGAGGCGCCAAACGTTGTACTCCGGTACCGCGATGTATTCGGCGAATGCGCCGTCGCGATCGACGCCGATGATCTCCACGCGCTCGCAGAGATGCGCCTGACCGGTGCGGCAGAGCAGGCACGTCAGGTCGGCGATGTGCCCCTCGGCAGAGACGCGTTCCCCTACCTTGACCGAGCGGACCGCATCGCCGACCGCCGCAACCCGGCCCATGAACTCGTGACCGACGATGAGCGGCGGCTTCACCCGCGCCTGCGCCCAGTTATCCCAGGCGTAGATGTGCTGGTCGGTACCGCAAATTCCGGCCTTTTCAACGCGAATCAGCACGTCGGTCGGCCCGATCGCGGGGATCGGAACGTCGGCCAAGACGAAGCCGGGCTCGCCAGCCGGCTTGACGAGCGCTTTCATCGCAGCAGCCATGACGGCGCGTTATTTTAACGGGATGCGGTCAAGTCCCCGTGCGTCTGGAGTACTATCGCGATCCGGGTACGTGGAAGCCGGGAAGTGCAGGAGCGGCGACGGACTTTTCCGAGTGCGGCGTACCGGCGGGGACCCAGTCATAAGGAACGGGCTGCGCGCGATAGACCCAGTTGCTGGGAATCGTGTGGCTCGCACCGGGGACGTTGCCGTAGAGCCAACCCACATACGGACTGACGTATTCCCAAACGATTTCACCCTTCGGTGTTACCTGGAAGAAACGCCCATCGTAGCCTTCGTCGATCAGCGTGTTGCCGTTTGGCAATCGCCGGGCACTGCTGATGAACGTCGAGAGAAATGACCAACCCGGGGCGCCAGAGCTTTCGCCGTCATATTCCCAGACGATTTGTTTGGTGACGGGATTGATCTCCACGACGCGCGAGCCTTCGGTAACGCTCAGGCGAACCGGCGGATAGCCGCCCTCACCCTGATTGTCGAAGACAAGAACATCGCCGGCACCCGGCAAGCCATCGGGAACGAAATGCACATCGTGTTCGCCGGAGATTTGATCGAGCGGCCGCGGAACATGTCGCTCCGTTACCGGCGGAAGCGGCGAATAGTCCGGCCCAAGGCGCCACACCACGTTGCCCGTCCTCTTGTCGATGAGCAGCGCGACATTCGCGTTGCGAAAATTGATCAGAACATTGTCGGGGGCAAATCGCTTATCGCCGGCTGCGTACCAGCGATTGGGCCCGACGACGGCAACGTCATTCGCGTGAAGGTAGTCGGGATTCTTCGTGCTCTTCACGAGGTCCAATTCAGCCGGCGTGTACCCGAATTCACCGAGATGATCGGCGGCGATCCACTTCCACACGATCTTGCCGTTCGGCGCGACCTCATAAATCACGTCATCGAGGACTTTCGGTTGAGCGAACCCCGGTACCGCATGTAACCAGTTCGCAAGGATCAGCGTGTCGCCGTTAGGCAAACGCCGCCAATCGTGGTGCTGTTGCGCGGCTCCCCCGGGCGCTTGGGCATCGCCCCACTTCCAGACGACGTTTCCGCTCCAGTCAAGCTCGCCGACGGTCTGACTGATTTCATACGAGGCTTGTCCTGGAATGAGGCCGGTGCCCGCGCCGTCGACGCTCTTGAGCGTCAACAGCACGTGGCCGCGACTGCCGCCGACGAGTTGGGGATCGAGAAAGACGGCAGGGAATCCCACGTACTTCCACTCGTGAACGACGCTGCCGTTCATGTCGATGAGCCGCGTAATTCTGTCACCACCGGTGAAAAGTATGTAGCTGTTGTAAGCCTTCTGCGGGTCGTACAGCGTCACGCCGGTCGGGTGTACGCTCGGTGCAGCCGGGGCGTTCGCCATCATGCTGGAAAACGCGATTGCACCGGCGAATAGGGCTGCAATCACTGGATAGTTGGTCCGGGATCGCGTCACGTTACGCACCTTTCAAAACTCAGGTCTTCGTGCGTCGCCGCAAAGACCGCGAGATCCCGGGGAACTATGAAGACCTCTTCACCTTTGTTTAGCGCAAGGTCGCGAAACCGTTCCTGCGGCATCTCGACGTGCACTGGCGCGCCCCACTCGGTGATGACCTCCACCTTGACGAGCGGACCGGCCGCATTGATGTGCTTGGTCGTCGCCCGAAAGTGATTGGGCCCTTGCGGACGGCGTGTGATCTCAAGCGCGTGAGGGCGCGCGAAGATAAGATCGCCGGTGGCGTCCTGATGGATGTGCGCAGTGCCGTTATCGATGCGACCGTGGAAGAGATTGACGTTTCCAAGGAAGTTATAGACGAACGAGCTGGCCGGATGGTCGTAGACTTCGTCGGGCGTTCCGACTTGGACGATACGGCCTTGATTCATCACCGCGACCTGGTCGGCAACTTCGAGTGCCTCCTCCTGATCGTGCGTGACGAAGACGCTGGTCACGCCGACGTCGTCGTGCAGCTGGCGCAGCCATCGCCGCAGCTCCAGGCGGACCTTGGCGTCCAGCGCACCGAACGGCTCGTCGAGCAGCAGGACGCGCGGCTCGACCGCCAGTGCCCGTGCCAGCGCAACCCGCTGGCGCTGTCCTCCGGAAAGCTGCGACGGATAACGCCCGGCCTGACTGCGCAGCTGAATGAGGTCGAGCAAGTCGCCGACGCGATCGCGGATTTGCTGCCGCGTCGGGCGCTGGCCGCGCGGGCGCACGCGCAGTCCAAAGGCGACGTTTTCGAAGACCGTCATGTGGCGGAAGAGCGCATAGTGCTGAAAGACGAAGCCGACGCGCCGCTCGCCGACCGCGCGGTCGGAGATGTCCTGCCCATCGAATCGAATGGACCCTGAGTCCGCAAATTCCAGGCCCGCGATAATCCGCAGCAAGGTCGTCTTTCCCGAACCCGAAGGACCGAGTAACGCGACGAGCCGGCCGGCCGAAATCTCGAGGCTCGCATCGTCCAGGGCCGTAAAGGTCCCGAAGCGCTTGGTGACGTTCGCAACCGTAATGCTCAGAGCCTCACCTCCTTGACGGTGCCGGCTCGCCACTCCACCAAGCTCTTGATCACCAGCGTCGCGAGCGCCAAAAGCGCGAGCAGCGATGCGACGGCAAACGCCGGAACGAACTGGTAATCGTTATAGAGCACCTCGATCTGCAGCGGCATCGTGTTGGTGAGGCCGCGAATGTGTCCCGAGACGACCGAGACCGCGCCGAACTCGCCCATCGCGCGCGCATTGCAGAGGATCACGCCGTAGAACAGCGCCCATCGCACGTTCGGCAGCGTAACCCGCATGAACGTTTGCCAGCCGCCGGCCCCCAGCGTCAAAGCCGCCTCTTCTTCATCGCTTCCCTGCGCGACCATCGTCGGCAACAGCTCTCGCGCGACGAAAGGAAAGGTCACGAAGATCGTCGCCAGCACGATACCGGGGACCGCGAAGATGATGTGGATGTCGTGCGCCGTCAACCAGGGCCCGAGCACTCCCTGCGCTCCGAACAGAAGTACGTAGATCAAGCCGGCGACGACCGGTGAAACGGAGAACGGCAAGTCGATCAACGCAATCAACACGTTTTTCCCGACGAACTCGAACTTTCCGATCGTCCATGCCGCCGCGATGCCGAAGACGACATTTGCCGGGACGGCGATGGCAGCCGCCAGCAGCGTCAGCCGGATGGACGCTATCGTATCGGGATCTTGAAAGCTGCGAAAGTATGCCGCGACGCCTTGCCCAAAGGCCGTGGCGAAAATCACCGCCAGCGGCGCAAACAGGAAAACGCCCAGAAAGATGACCGTGACGGCGATCAGCGCCCGCCGCATGAGCGCAGGTTCGCCGACTGCCGGCGCGGAGACGCCCGGAAGCGCGCTAACCACTGGGCGCGCTGCTCCACTTCTGCAGCAGATTGATTCCGAGCAATAGTACGAACGATACCACCAGCATGACCACGGCGATTGCCGTCGCCCCGGCGTAGTCGAACTGCTCGAGCTTGGTGACGATCAGCAACGGCGTGATCTCGGTTCGCATCGGCATGTTGCCCGCGATAAAGATCACCGAGCCGTACTCACCGACGCCGCGCGCGAAGGCCAGCGCCACGCCGGTCAGCGCCGCAGGCAGAATCGCCGGAAAGAGCACGCGCGCGAAGGTCTGCCAGCGTCCCGCGCCCAGGCTCGCAGCCGCTTCTTCGAGCTCTCGGTCGAGATCTTGCAATATGGGCTGCACCGTCCGCACGACGAACGGCAGACCGATGAACGTGAGCGCCACCACGATGCCCAGTCGCGTGAAGGCGACGTGAACGCCCAACGACGCCAACGGCCTGCCGAGCCAGCCGTTTTGCGCATAAATCGTAGTCAAGGCGATGCCGGCCACCGCCGTTGGGAGCGCGAACGGCAGATCGACGAGCGAGTCCAAGATGCGCCTGGCCGGAAACGCGTAGCGCACGAGCACCCAAGCGACGAGAATCCCGAAAATGAAGTTGATCAGCGCACCTGCGAGCGACGCGCCAAAGCTGAGTTCGTAGGAAGCGACGGCGCGTGGTGCCGTTACGATGTGCCAGAACTGATGCCAGCCCAACTTCGAGGTCTCGAACACCGTAGCGGAGAGCGGGATCAACACGATGAGGCAGAGATAGAGCACCGTAAACCCAAAGGTCAGCCCGAACCCCGGAATGATGCTGCGCCGCCGAAATGCCACTACTGGTTCGGCTGGTAGATCTGGTCGAAGACGCCGCCGTCGGCGAAGTAGGTTTGTTGCGCTTTCGTCCAGCCGCCGAAGACGCGTTCGACGGTAACGAGCTTGATCTTCGGAAACTGCGCCGCATAGCGTTTAGCCACGGCCGCGTTGCGCGGCCGATAGTAATGGCGCGCGATAATCTCTTGGCCTTGCGGCGAGTAGAGATAGTCGAGGTACGCCTGCGCGACGCGCCGTGTTCCCTTCTTGTCGACGACGCCGTCGACCAAAGCTACGGGCGGCTCGGCGAGGATGCTTTGCGACGGAAGAACGATCTGGAACTTGTCGCGGCCGAGCTCGTTGACCGCAAGCAGCGCATCGCTCTCCCACGCGATCAGGACGTCGCCGATTCCACGTTCGACAAAGGTGGTCGTCGAGCCGCGCGCCCCCGAGTCGAGGACCGGAACGTTCTTGTAGAGTTTCGTAACGAAGGCTTTAGCGGTATCGGCGTTGCCGCCCGGCTGCGTGAGCGCATAAGCCCAGGCCGCCAGGAAGTTCCACCGGGCGCCGCCCGATGTCTTCGGATTGGGCGTGATCACCGAGATGCCCGGCCTCACGAGGTCGTTCCAATCGCGAATATGCTTCGGGTTGCCTTTGTGCACCAAAAAGACGATCGTCGAGGTGTACGGCGTGCTGTTATCGGGCAACCGCGACTGCCAGTTCGCGGGCAATAGCTTGGCCTTCTGCGCGATCGCATCGATATCGTAAGCCAGCGCGAGCGTAACGACGTCGGCTGCCAAGCCGTCGATCACGGCGCGCGCCTGTTTTCCAGAGCCGCCATTCGACTCCTGAACCGTGACGCTCTGCCCGGTCTTCGCCTTCCAATACTTGGCGAAGACTGCGTTGTAGTCGTCATAGAGTTCGCGAGTCGGGTCGTACGAGACGTTGAGGATCGTCACCGCCGGGGGGACGGCCGCCTGAGCGTACGAGCCGCCCCCCGCGACGACCAGGACGGCCGCCGACCCGACTGCCGCCTTGAAGAACCAAGCGCGCCTCATTATGGAAACAAAGCCTCCCATAGCAAGAAAAAATGACTTGGGTTACCTTTCTAGGCGGCGGTTTTGATGTCCTGGGTCACGTTTTGTGGAAAATTAAAGCCGCGCGACCCGGTCTCGGGGCCGCGCGGCTTTCTTGTTGGGCCTCGGAATGCTAGCCAATCATGCCGAGGCGCCTCGGGTTCCCAGGGTTACGCTAGAAGTCGTACTCGAGTTGGGCGCGATTGTATTTGAAGAGCGGAAGCCCCCCGAAATACGAGTCGCCCGACACCAACGTACTCGGACAGCTCACGTTGTAGTCGCCGCAGTAGGTGTTCGTCAGCGTGCGCTGCCCGTAGCGGTAACGGAGGAGCAATCCCTTGTAGGGTCCGTGTTCCGCAACGTGATTCAAGTGGTACATCGCATCGAGGTACCACAAGTTGGTCATCTGAGGTCCCAGCGCGTTGCCGTAGTTATACCATGCGTCGGCTGCACTGAAGACGAACCTCCGGTCGGTCGAGGTGAACGTCGCCGCGGCCTTATAGGAAGTGCCCGGCGCGCGCCGATCGACCTGTCCTTCGAAGAAGTTCGTCGTGAAGAGCGGATCCGAGGCGTAGTTGTCGGTGTACGGACTCGCCCAGCCGCCGTAGTAGATCTGGGTGAGCCCGTTGGGTTGCGTGAAGCAGACCGCGGTATGCTCCGGCAGAACGTAGGCCAGCGTGTGTCCGGGTGCCACCGAGATCTGATAGTTGCTGTTGTTGCAAGTCACACCGGCCGGCAGATAGACCGAGTCGACCTTCCATGGGATATCGTCGAATCCGAGCGTCAGGAGGACGTGCCCGTACTTGCTCGCGGGCACCGTGGCACCGATTTCCGCACCGTAGGCTTGACTGTTGATCTTGCCGACGTAAGAGAGTCCGCTGTTCAGATTGGTACCGCCCTGTACCGCGATGAACGGCTTGTACGGGTTATCGAACACGTACTGGCCGTCGCCCCACCACATGGTATTGATATCGCTGACGCCGTACAGGAAGCCGTCCGCCGAGAATCCGGCATTCGGATCTCCGTAGCCGATGTGGCCGTAGCCGAAGCCCGACGTATTAACGCCCTGGCCCCCAGGGAAGTTGATGTTCGAGGCCAGACCGCCGCCGCCGGCCGGAAAACTGGTCAGCAGCGTCTGTTGGGTAAAGGCCGAGCTGGTGCGGTTTTCAAACGCATCGAACCAGCCACCCTCGATCGTCCAGTTCTTTATGCCGGTGTATCCGATGTAGGCGCCTTGGAAAGCCGCCGGTTTCAGACGGCCATCGGCCACGTTCGCCCATGGGCTCTCGGTGGCGCTCAGAAGCTGGTTGCCGGCGATGAAGTTCCAGCCATAGTCCTTGTATTGGAGGAAGGCCTCGTCGAACGTACTCATCCGGAAGTTGGGCAGCGTCATGTCCGCATTGGTGTTCGGCGGAACTTGGTGGCTGCAGTTCGGCGATGGAACGGGCGAATCGCTGGCGTTGTTGGCCGGAACCGTACACGGACCGGACGGCGCATTCGCGTAGAAGTAGGTGGCGTAGATGTTCCAGCCGCCGCCCGGAATGTGGATGTTGCCGCCAATCGCGATCGAGTTGTTCCAGGTAGCCTGGTTCACGCCGTTTGAGTTGTACTTTGCGCCCGGCGTGTAGTCGAACTGCGTGCCGGGATTATTCGACGCGTTTTGACGCGTGAAGTAGTACGAACGGAACTGGCCGTGATAGGTGAAGATGGGCGGCGTCGCCGTGGGGACGGGCGCCGGCGGCGGAGGCGCAGCCTCCGGCGGCGGCGGAGCCGGCGCCGGTGGCGGCGTTGCCGGAATGTAGCGCACGACCACGATGCGGCGATCGGGCACCCACTGGACGTAAGCGCCCATCGTCTCCGAGATCACGCGGACCGGGACGAGCACGACGCCCTTATATACGATCGGAGGCACGTCCAAAGGACGCGACTCGCCGTTGATGATGACCTCCGGTTTGCCGACCGTCACGCTGATCGACGCGCCGGGTTTGGTGACCGTCGTGGTCTTGCCGGAGGTTTCGAATGAAACGGTCCCGCCCATCTGCTCGAACATCGAGCGCAGCGGCACGAAGATCGTGCCGCCCCTCACGAGCGCCGCTAAGACGCGGCCCTTCT
>JASHXG010000263.1 GCA_030043675.1 Vulcanimicrobiota bacterium | reverse complement strand
GCGACTGGATTCGCGCCACGGCGTACCTGCGATCGCGTGAACGACCGCGGGAACCGATCGTCGTCTTCGAGGCGGAAAATGCACTTCCGCTGGCCTACTATTACGACGGGCCCAACCGCATCGTCGCCATTCCCACCGCGGTGAATTTTCGCGAGTACGACGTGTCGGCATTCGTGATCCGCAGCCAGGCCGAGCTGCAAGCCACGGTGCCGCGTGCCAAGCGGATATGGCTCATTACCGCGGGAGAGTGCGCATCGGCGAACATCAGCTTCGGCTGCGATACCCTCGAGCGGTTTGTAGCGACGCACTATCGGGTCGAATCGGATGCGAGGTTTTACGGCTCGCGCATCCGGCTACTGCAAACGATTAGGCCCGTCTGATCGACGACGTCAGGACGGCATCGGTCATGCCGTGAATAAGCCGCTTGTCGGCCGGAGCAATTGTAGCGAGAATGCCCCCGAGCTGCACGTTGTCCTGATCCACCACGAAGTAGTAGGGGCACAAACGTACGCGACCGTCGTAGCTCCGTATCTCGTCGCGCTCGCGATCGAAGTAGTTCTGCCGCACGCGTTTGCCCTTGTGGAAGCGCTGTAAAATATAGGGCGTGCGGTCGTACGCATCGAGGGCATTTTGTATTGCGGCAGCCCACTCGTCGCGAGTCAGGTCGTCGCCGATCTTTACGCCGCGCGAACCCCACGCAAGCTCCGAGAAGCCCGAAGGCTTGAGAACGTACCCGCGTTCGCTCTTGCTCAAGTCGATCAGCTGGCGAAAATCCGAGATCGGACGGCCGGCGGCATCCAGTCCGGCAATGACGCCCTGCGGCGGGAGCGCGCGCGGGTCGACGACCCAGGTTTTGGGCAAGAGGCGCGTAAGCCGCTCGAAGGTCTGCGCTCCGAGCTCATCGTGCCACAGTCCGGCCAACGCGTGATGGTGCAGCAGCGCGAAGGAGAGTTTCTCCTCTAGGGTCGCCTTCGGGGGCGGCGTCATCTTGACGCGATTGTGCCGCGCCGCGTACAGCATCAGCTCCTGCTTGGGCACGTTGAAGAGATCGAAGAGCTCGAAGTTTCGGTAGACCGCGTTCAGTTTTGTCTCGCGTCCATCCTCGAGACGGATGAAGAGACCGTCTTCGGTAAAGAAGATTTCCTGCGGCGCGCGCAGCCACGCGTCGGCGAGACCAAGCCGCCGCAACGCTTCGGCCAGCCACGCCATCTCGCTGCGGTACGCCGCCGACTCCTCGGAAACGACGATCGCGACCGTCGGGCGATCGACGCCCGTCAGATTGCGCAACATCGCGGCGAAACCGGCGGGAATCCCGTTATCACCACCCACGCTCTCGATGCCGAGCTGACAGTACGCCTCGCTCATCGCGCCCAGAAAACCCATTCCTCCAGGAACGCTGTCGAGTTCGGTTGCAACGAACCCGTCCGCCGTAATAATTAAGTCGGGACGGATGATGCCGGGCAGATCTTGCTTGAAGCGATTCTGCCGTGCCAGTTTAACGATTTGCTCGGGCTTGCCGTGATCGAGGTACTCGGCGATGAATGCCGGCGCTGAGCCGCGCGCGCTGCGGTTGTAGAGATTGTTGAGCGCCCGGTTAAAGCGCAGGAGATCGCGCCCCAGGCTCTCGATCTCGCCAACTTGTTCGGCGGTCAATGCAAACGGCTCGGGGCTGACGCGCCAGGCGATACGATCGCTTTCGTTTTCGACCCGGAAGAGGCCGGGCGGTATCGCTTCATACAGGTGGTGCGCTTGCTCACGAGCCGTGAGATTTGGGACGGTAGCCGTACAAGGCATGATGAAGGGGCAGTCTCCTCTATCGACAGCCGTCGGGGATCTTGGAGCTGTTAAAGGCGATATACAGCCGGCGCATGCTACTGTCTAGAGGGGCCGTGCCCCGCCGAAGGTTGCGCCTCCTACTTAATGGTGATGGCGCCGGGCGTCAACAGGGCTCCTTCGACCTGAACGACGCCCCGCGAGTAGGCGAGCGTGAGGTGTAAGGTGCCGCTCAGGCCCAACTGAGTCAAGTCCAGGCTTTCGAGTACGCGCGACGTGCCCTCGCCCGCGACGAAGTGCAGTTGGCGTAGCCGCCGGATCGTCCCGCCGGGAGCGGCGTACGCTTCGGTCACCGGCACGATCATCTCGTCGCCGCCGTCCGCTCGAGGCACGCCATTGATGCAGTACCCGAACGTGACCGCGACGCCCTGAACCCTGAGAACCTCCTGGGTGCACGGATCCGCGACGGCAACAGCGGTGGTTCCCGCCAAGATGATGAAGACCGCAAGCGTCCGTGTCATTCGAAAAATCACCTTCGGCTCCAAGCGCTGCGGTACCCGTCCCCGAGAGCCCTCCCTTGCGCGTGCGCGTGCTCGCGTTCGCGCGACTGCGCGAACTGCTTGCATCCGGAGAGCTCACGCTCGAGCTGGCGGCGGGGGCGCGCGTCAGCGACGCGTGGCGGATGCTGGCCGCCCGGCATGGCGCACTCGAGGAGCTTGCGAACTCGACGCGTTTTGCACGCAACGGCCAGATCGTTTCATGCGATACACGGCTCGCAGACGGCGACGAGCTCGCGCTGCTCCCGCCCGTTGGGGGCGGATAGGGGCGTGAGCAAGGTCGAGCTCTATCGAGTAGCGTGCAAACGCAATGCCATAGCGGTGCTGTGGTATCAGCCACGGCGCCCGCGCGGCATCTCGTTGGTTGCCGGTCACGGCTACTCGTCGAGCAAACAGAATCTGGACTTTCTCTGCTCGTTCCTGGCGAGCCATGGCTTCGGCGTCTACAGCCTCGACTTTCCGGGGCACAAGCTCGGCGCGAGCGGGGGCGAGCTGCGAAACGTGGATGACTGCATCGATGCGATGTCCTGTGTCACGTCGTTCGCGCGCGAGCGCGGCGATCGAATGAACTATACGATCGGACACAGTATGGGAGGGATGACCGCGATTTTCGTCGCCGCACTCGACGGCGGGATCCTCGGTACGATCGCGATCGCTACCGGGTACGGGCGCCCGACTGCGCTCGACGTTTTGTCACGAGCCGGAGCCACGGACTTCCGCTCGTCCTATGTGGTTGGTGTCACGCTGCCGGAGTTGCTCGAAGGCATTGAGGCCCGCTACCTCGAGCTGTTGCCGCGGCTGGCCGGGCGTCCCGCCCTGTATCTGGCGGCAGATCGCGACGCGATGGTAAGCGCCGCAAGCGTGCGCGAGCTCTACGACCGTGCGCCGGCACCGAAATCGATCGCGGTGATTTCGAGCGACCACACCTACGCGGCCGAGCATTCGCGGGCGGCGGTTTTGGAATGGCTGAACGAACGTCATCCGCGCGATTGAGCGCGCGCGCCCTGCGCCGGTATAGCCGTCACCTCTTGATTCCGGAGGTCGGGCTGACCGGGCAGGAACGCCTTGCGGCGGCGCGCGTGCTGGTCGTCGGCGCCGGCGGCTTGGGATCTCCGGCCTTGCAATATTTGGCGGCGGCCGGGGTCGGGCGCATCGGCGTGATCGACGACGATAGCGTGGACGAAACGAACCTGCAGCGTCAAACCATCTTCTCGGCGAGCGACGTGGGCCGGAATAAGGCCGTCGCCGCGGCGGAACGCCTGCGGGGCCTCAACCCGCTGATCGCGATCGACGCATTGCCGCTGCGTTTCGGACCGGACAACGCGCGCGACCTCGTGCGCCTCTACGATACGGTCCTCGATTGCACCGATCGCTTCCCGACGCGCTATCTGATCAGCGACGCGTGCGTGCTGGAGCGCAAGCCCGACGTCTACGGCTCGATCTTTCGCTTCGACGGCCAAGTCAGCGTTTTCGGAGCGGAGTTCGGACCGTGCTATCGTTGTCTCTATCCGGAGGCACCGCCGCCGGGAAGCGTGCCGAGCTGCGCGGAGGGCGGCGTTCTGGGAGCGTTGGCGGGCGTCATCGGCACCTGGCAGGCGAGTGAAGCCCTCAAACTGCTGCTTGGGATCGGCGAACCCCTAATAGGCCGGTTGATGCTCGTCGACACGCTCGGCGCGAACGTGCGGACGGTGCGTTTCGATCGTGATCCCGACTGCATTGCGTGTGGAGCTCGCCCAACGATCGGGGATCGGCCGCTGCTCGTCTCGGACGAGGAAGCGTCTACGAGCGACGTCCCGGAAGTCGAAGCCGATGCGCTCGATGAAGTGTTGCGTGACGCTTTCTTGCTGGACGTGCGCGAGCCGCACGAGGCGGTCTTGGGTTCGCTCGACGGCGCGGTGCAGATCCCGGCTTCGCAGCTCGAGGGCCGCATGCACGAACTCGACAGCGCGCGACGCTACGTCGTTGCGTGCCGCGTCGGGGTGAAGTCGCTCTGGGCTGTCACGCGCTTGCGGGAAGCCGGATTCACTCGCTTGCAACACTTGCAAGGGGGACTGCTCGCGTACGCCGCGCGCCACGCGGAGTTCGATTTCTTTTGAAAGCGAAACCCTTTGGTGTGACCGGCGCGCGCGTGCCGGTCATCGGTCAGGGCACGTGGGATATGCCCGAAAGCGGATCGCGACTGCAAGAGGCCAAGGAAGCGATTCGGCGCGGCATCGAGCTTGGAATGACGCACCTCGACACTGCCGAGATGTACGGCTCCGGGCGAGTCGAGGAACTGCTCGGCGAGGCGATCGCCGGGATCGCGCGCGAGCGGCTCTTCATCACGACCAAGGTTCTGCCGAGTAACGCGAGTTACTCCGGGACGATCGCTGCCGCGGATCGCAGCCTAAAGCGGCTGCGATGCGAGTACCTCGATCTCTTCCTCTTGCACTGGTCCGGATCGTTTCCGCTCGAGGAGACGATGTGCGCTTTTGCTTCGTTGGTCGAACGCGGCAAGACGCGTTTCGTGGGCGTGAGTAATTTCGACGCGGAAGCGATGCTCGAGGCGGCCGCCCACCTGGGCAGCGTGCCGCTGGCCTGCAACCAGGTGCTCTACAATTTGGGCGAGCGCGCCATCGATCATCGATTGATCCCGCTGGCGCGGGAACGCGGTATCGCGGTCGTGGCGTATACGCCGTTCGGGCGTGGTCGGTTCGCGCGCGATCGGCGAGCCGCCGGCGGCACGCTGGAGCGCGTAGCGGCAAAACACGACGCGACCGCGCGACAGGTGGTGCTCGCCTTTCTCACCCGCGAACCGAATCTCTTCACCATCCCCAAAGCAGCCCGCATCGCGCACGTCGAAGAGAACGCTGGGGCCGGCGAGCTGGCGCTGGACGCCGGCGACATTGCCGCGATCGAAACGGCGTTCCCGCGCGGCCGGCCGGGCCCGCTCGCAATGTTGTGATGGAAATGATTGTGGTCGATCCGGCGATAGTCAAGCAACGGGCGGTCGCAACGGCGCGAAAGCTGGGCGCCGGCGACGTTCGCGTGGCGCCGGCCTTCGACGATCGCGAGTCACGGCGCCGGATGCGCGATGCCTTTTCGCGTGGCGATTTTGCCGGCTGGGACTACGGTGAGGATTACGCCCCCCGGGCAACCGATCCGCGCACGCTGTTGCGTGGTGCGCGCGCGGTCGTCTGCATCGCGGTTCCGTACGCCGTTACGGCTCCCCAGCAAGGGGCTCCGCTCTGCGGGCGCGTCTCAAACTACGCATGGTCGTCGGATTATCACCTGCGCATCCGCGCGCTACTGGCGGCCGTTGCGCGCGTCATCGACGAAGCGGCCGGGGCGCCGGTAACGGCGATCGCCTGTGACACGCGTCCCCTGGCCGAGCGGGCATTAGCCGCGCACTCCGGCCTAGGCTGGGTCGGCAAGCACACAAACCTGATCTCGCCGGCCCTCGGTTCGTTCGTCTTTCTCGGCGAGGTCGTAACGACGCTCGAGCTTCCCGTCGACGCGCCGTTGCGCAAGACGTGCGGCGCGTGCGCGCGATGCGTCGACGCATGTCCCACTCACGCGTTGCGGGGCGACTATACGATCGACGCAAATCGCTGCATCTCGGATCTCACGCAGCGCACCGACTCGATTCCGCGGGATATGCGCCCGATGCTCGGCGACTGGGTTTGGGGATGCGACATCTGCCAGACGGTCTGCCCGCCGACGCGACGGGCGGGCGAAGCAGGCTCGCTGCAGGACGCACCGCTCGACGCCCAATCGGCCCGTCCCTCGCTGGTTGCGCTGTTGCAGCTGCGCAGCGGCGACTTCAGGCGGCGATATCGCCGGACCGCGATGGGTTGGCGCGGCGCGGCCGTGCTGCGCCGCAACGCGGCCGTCGCGCTCGGCAACGCGCTCGATCGCTCCGCAGTCGGCGCCTTGACCCAAAGCCTTTGGCGCGATCCGCACCCGATGGTCCGGGGTCACGCCGCCTGGGCGCTGGGACGCATCGGTTCACCGCGGGCGCTGCAGGCGCTTCAAGACCGATGCGCGATAGAGAGCGACGATCAGGTCCTCGCGGAGATCCGCGTCGCACTGGAACCTTTCAATCGCGTCGATGCGTAGGAGAAGTATGAGACATCGGATAGGTGCGTTGCTGCTGATGGTGGCGTTTCTGACGGGCGCCGCGCGCCCAAGCCAAGCGGCGGAAAGCCTGCTCGTCCGGATGGCGCAGGTCAATCCAAACCTGCACGCGTTCAGCGCAACGCTCCGCGCGCACGTAGCGCTGAAGTCGTTCCCATTTCTCGCAACCGATTTGGTGGGGACCTATTACTATAAGGAACCGGACAAAAACAAGGTGGTCTTTACGAGCGGCGTACCCGTCGTTGCGGCCCAGTTCGACAAGCTGTACGCCCACATCGAGAGCCCATCGCAATGGCAGAGGGTCTATACGGTCACGACGATTTCGGACGACGGCACGACGACGGCCTTCAAACTCGTACCGCGCATCACGGGCAACATCGACCACATCGATGCGCTGGTCGACGACTCCAGCGCAACCGTCAAGTCGATGCGCTGGAACTACTCGAACGGCGGCTACGCTGAGATGACGAACCATTACGGGGACGTCGGCGGGTACGTCGTCGTGGAGTCGCAGACCGCTCACGTCGAGCTACCCGGGTACACGGCCGACATCAGCTCGACGATCGACAATTACAAGTTCAATCCGGCGCTCTCCGACGGCATCTTCCAATGACCCCGGCCGTCACGGCGGCCCCCGCCCCAGCGTTGAAGACCTAGAGGAAGTTGGGCATGGATGAGGCCTTCGTCGGCGCCGGCAACGATGCACGTGCACAAGCTCGCGCCGACGGGTTGGTGCGCGAGTACCAGACCAAGCTGGCGCGCTACCTGCGCCGGATGGTCGGTGACGCGGACGTCGCTCTCGACCTGACGCAGGAGGTCTTTCTCTCGGCCTACCGCATGCTGCGGGCCGATCCGCAGCGTCAACTGACGGGAGGCTGGCTCTACCGGGCTGCGACCAACGGTGCGATCTCGTTCCTGCGGCGTAAGAAGATCTTGCGGATGCTGCCGCTCGAGCGCGAGCCGGATCGCGGCGATTGGCGAGTCGACGAGCGCACGGCGGCGTCGGTCGATCTGCAGACGGCGCTGGGGCGCCTTCCGCCCGAACAGTCGGCGGCGTTGCTGTTGACGAGCTATGCTGGTTACTCGTCGTACGAGGCGGCGCAGCTGCTCGGCACGACCTCAGACGCCGTGCGTCAGCGCGTCTGCCGGGCGATGCGGGCGCTGCGAACCGTCATGAAGGAGGGGAGCGAGCGATGACGACCGGAGTTGAGTGTACGCGGGCCGAGATCTTGGCCGGCACCCTCGCATTGGGCGAAGCCTCCGAGAGCGAGCGCGACGCGTATCGGCGCCATGTGGCCGGTTGCTCCCGCTGCTTAGTGAATCTTGGCGGCGAACGGGACATCGAGCGAGTGATGGCCGTCGTCGCAGAGGCGCGTGACGCGGAGCGGTGGGAGCCGCAGCTGCGCGCGGCAGCGCGGAATCCACGGACGCAGTGGCAGCGTGCCTGGAGTTGGGCCGGCGCGCTGGCTGCCGTTGCGATTCTTTCCTTCGGGGGAGAACGCCTCGCCGAGCTGCGCCATG
>JASHXG010000262.1 GCA_030043675.1 Vulcanimicrobiota bacterium | reverse complement strand
GCGACGGCATCGCGGAGATCCGCGCGCGCCAGCGCGTAGCCGATCAAACGCTCGATCAGGGCTTCGAAGCCGATGCCGATGGCAGCACAGGCCTGCGGAAGATTACTCACCGGCGTCAGGCCGGGCAGCGCGTTGATCTCCAAGAGATACGGCCGGCGCTCGCGGCTGACGATGAAATCGGTGCGCGAGTAATCGCGCAAGCCGAGCAGCCGGTGCGCCGAGAGCGCCAACATCTGCATGCGCGCGGCTAAATCTTCGTCGATCTTCGCGGGCACGATGTGCGTGCTCCCACCAGGTTCATATTTGGCGCCGTAGCTATAGAAGCCGTCACGGTTGGCGACGATCTCGACGATCGGCAACGCTTCCTCGCCGAGCACCGCGCACGTAAACTCGCGGCCCTCGATGTACTCCTCGGCAAGAATCTGCGCGTAGTTCTTGGAGGCGTCGAGCATCGCGCTCGTCCACTCTTCATGGGTGCGCACGATCGCGACGCCGACGGCCGAGCCTTCAAAGCGAGGTTTGATGACTAGCGGCAGGTCGAGCGATCCCGGCAAGAGCGGCAACGTTCCGCCGCCCAGATCGAAGAGATCCCAGGCCGGCGTCGGCAGGCCTTCGGCGGCCAGCAGTTTCTTGGTCAGATGCTTGTCCATCGAGAGCGCGGCCGCTTCCAAGCCGCTGCCGGTATAGGGAATCGAGAGGTACTCGAGCAGCGCCTGCACGTGACCGTCTTCACCGCCGGGTCCGTGAAGCGCGATGAAGACGACGTTGGGTTTGAGCTGGCGCATCGCATCGACGAAGCGGTCATCGTAATCGATCGATCGCGCATCGTAGCCGAGCGACTGCAACGCCCGCAGCACCTCCGAACCGGACTGAATCGAGATTTCTCGCTCGGCGCTCTCGCCGCCCATGACGACGACGACCTTGGCTCGAGTGGAGGCACTAGTTTTCATCGATAAAGACTCCAACCAGGTGAACTTCGAGTTGCAGCTCGACAGCGCAGCGATCGCGTACGGCGCGCCGCACGCGCGCGAGCAGTGTGGCGACGTCTTTCGCGGTTGCTCCGCCGAGATTGTTGATGAAGTTGGCGTGCAGCGGCGAGACTTCCGCGCCGCCCTCACGCCATCCCTTAGCGCCGGCCGCTTCGATCAGGCGCGCCGCCGCCGTGCCGGGGGGATTGCGAAAGCACGAGCCGGCATTGGGAAGCGCGATCGGCTGCGTCTTCTTGCGCCGGACCAGACGCGTCTGCATCTCGCCGCGCACGTCCCGCGAGCTGACCGCATCGAACGCCAGCACGATGCGCGAAACGACGGCATCTCGCTCCAGCGTCGAACGCCGGTAGAGATACTGAACGCTCACCGGATGCGCCTCGGGCCGGCTGGGCGACTGGACCCAAACTTCGCTCACGAACTCGCCGAGCTCGCGATCGGTTCCGGCATTCATTCGAAGCGACCCGCCGATTGTGCCGGGAATGCCGGCCAGCGAATCGGCGCCGGCCGCCCCGGCCGAGGCCGCCTTTGCCGTGAGCGCCGCCATCCCGGCCGACGCGCCGGCTTCGACGATCACGCGCCCATCTTGCGTCCGCACGCGAATCGCGGCGAAATCGCCGGCCAGACGCAGCACGACGCCGCGCACGCCGCCGTCGCCGATCAGTACGTTGCTGCCCGCGCCGATGACCCACCATGCCATTTTGCGCCGCAAACACAAGCGCATCAGCTCCGCGAGCTCGGACTCGTTCTCAACGGTTACGAGCGCGTCGGCCGGACCGCCGATCTTCCACGACGTATACGGTGCGAGCGCCTCATCGAAACGCGCGCGTTCGCCGAAGATCGCGTGCAGCGCCTCGCGGTCGGACGCCTCGAGCAGGCTGCGGGTGGCGCGCGCCGTCGTGACGCTCATGCTCGTGACGCTACGGAGTTCCCAAGCAAGGTCCGCCGAGATGAGAGGCGCTCGGCCAAATGCGCCGCCGACTCGGTGATGTCGCCCGCGCCGAGCACGAGCACCATCGCGCCCGGCGGCGTTTCGGCGAGGATGCGATCCTCGAGATCCTCGCCGCCGGCAGCGTAGCGTACCCATCCGCCCGCGGCCACGAGATGCTCTCCGATCGATCGCTCGCTCACACCCGGAATCGCCGGTTCAGAAGCGGCGTAGACCGGCGTGAGGTAGACGCGATCGGCGCCACGCAGCGCTTCGGCAAACTCGCGCGCCAAGAAGGCGGTTCGCGTGTAGCGATGCGGCTGGAAGGCGACGACGAGCGTGCCGTTGTGATCTTGCCGCGCGGCGGCGATCGTCGCGCGCACGGCGGTCGGATGGTGCGCATAGTCGTCAACGACGATCATGCGCTCGTCGCGGATCAGCACGTCGAAGCGGCGGCGCACGCCGCGGAATGCGCGTAAAGCCTCCGCGACGAGCGAAAATGGTATGCCCAGCTCGCGCGCAGCGGCGATGGCGCCGAGTGCGTTTTGCACGTTGATCGATCCCGGAACCTGCAGCTCGACGCCTCCCAACGGACGGCCCTCGGCAATGACGTCGAATGCCGAGCCGAAATCGTCGAAACGCACGTTCTCGGCGCGCAGGCGCGCGCGCGGATCGAAGCCGAAGGTAACGACGCGCGCGCGCAAATCATGCGAGGTCAGCGACGCCGAGAGTGGATTGTCGACGCCGATGACCGCGAGCCCGTCATCGGGCAGCTTCGCGATGAACTCGCTGAAGGCGCGCACGAGCTGGGGCAGCTCGTCATCGCTGGTGAGGTGGTCGTTCTCGATGTTGGTGACGATTGCCACCATTGGTTCAAGCAGCGCAAAAGAGCCATCCGACTCGTCGGCTTCGGTAACGAACCAGGACGAATCGCCGGCATAGGCGTTGCTTTCGAGGGTCGCGTCGATGCCGCCGAGCACGAGGCCGGCGTCGATGCCTCCCAGACGCAGCGCTGCATGCGTCATCGCGGTCGTCGTGGTCTTGCCATGCGTCCCGCAGATCGCGATGCCGCGCTTACCGTCCAACAATTTGGCGAGCATCTCGCCGCGATGCAGTATCTGAATTCCGCGCCGCCGTGCGGCAAGGTACTCGGGATTCCGATGGTCGATTGCCGAGCTTACGATCACCGTGTGCGCGTCGCGAATGTTGTCGGCATCGTGACCGATCGCGATGCGCACGCCCTCGGCGCTCAGCTGCTCGAGCAGCGGCGTGGCGGTGAGATCGGAGCCCGAAACCGCATGCCCGCCGGCCACAAGCATGCGCGCGATCGCGCTCATGCCGATTCCGCCGATGCCGATGAAGTGATACGTGGACGCGGGCCCTGCTGTGGTCACCGTTTTCCTCTTCGCGATGCGAGGATATCGACCCGGGCGAGAATAGTCGCAAGCGGGTCCTCACTCCGCAGGCGCTGGGCGTTCTCGGTCAACGTGCGCAGGCGTTCGGGGGCGCAGGTCCGCGCCAGCAGTTCGCGCAAGCGGGCCTGGAGCTGCGAATCGCAGAGAATCTCGGCGGCCCCGGCCGCTTCGAGATGCGCGGCGTTGGCGGCTTGGTGCTCCTGCGTTGCGTGTGGATAGGGAACGAGGATGGCGGGCTTACCGAGCGCTGCCAACTCCCCGAGCGTCGAGGCGCCGGCGCGCGTCAGCAGCAGATCGGCGGCAGCGTACGCGTCCGACATGTCATCGAGATAGGCTCGCACCTCCACGCGCTTGGGCTCGACTGGGGCGTTTGCAAGCCTCTTGGCGATGCGATCGTAGTCATCCGGGCCGGTCACCAGCAGCAGCTGCCAACCCGACGGCAGGCCGCGATCCTCGACGAGCTTCGCCAGCGCGTCGTTGATCGCTCGCGCGCCTTGGCTTCCGCCCATCGTCACCAGTGTCTTGGACTCCGCGTCGAGGCCGAGACGGCCGAGCGCATCGGCGCGCGATGGAAGGCTGCGCAGCGCGGGACGGATCGGCGTTCCGGTCTGTACGTATCGTCCGCGAAAACGGCCGTCCTCGTCGCCGAAGGCGCCCCAGACCTCATCGGCGAGCGGCGCCACGATTCGGTTGGTCAAACCCGGCGAAGCGTTGGGCTCAAACAAGGCGACCTTGACGTCGGAGCGGTGCGCGAGCCGAGCGATCCGCGCCGCCAGCACGACGGGGAACGAAACGTAGCCGCCGGTCGCGATGATCAAATCCGGGCGAAGCTTCGCCAGCAGACGCAGGCTCTGCAGCGTTCCGCGCAGATTCGATCCGACCGTCTGAACGAAATCGACCGAAGAGAGTCGCGGCGGGAGGGAGTGGCTCGCGATGGTGTGCAGCGGATACCCGGCCTTCGGCACGAGGCTTGCTTCGAGACGCTCCGCACTGCCGACGAACGCAATCGTTGCGCGCCGCTCCCGCAACGCATCGGCAATCGCGATCGCCGGATAGAGATGGCCGCCCGTTCCGCCACCGGCAAAGACGACGGTCACGAACGCGCCAACGACGAAACTCTGCGGTGACGGCCGACGTTCGCAATCAAGGCGACGGCGAGCAGGTTGACGACGAGCGAACTGCCTCCGAAGGAGATGAACGGTAGGGGCACGCCGGTTACCGGCCACGACGACGACACGACCCCAACGTTGATGAAGGCTTGGATCGTGATCATCGCGGCGCATCCGATCGCGAGGAAGAAGCCGAAGCGGTCCGGCGCGGCCAGCGCAATTCGGATCGCGCGATAGGCGAGAATCACGAACAACACGACGACGGCCAGCGCGCCGATCAAGCCGAGCTCTTCGCCCAAGACCGAGAAGATGAAGTCGGTGTACTGCTCGGGGAGGTAGAAGAACTTGGCTCGCGAGGCGCCGAGGCCGACGCCGAAAATGCCGCCGCTGCCGAGGGCCAATAGCGACTGAACGATGTGGAAGCCGGTGTTCTGCGGATCCTTCCAGGGGTCGAGAAACGCAAAGATACGAGCCCTACGATACGAGCTCGCGAGCACCGTCAGCACGGCGAAGGGCAGCGTCGCGAACACGACCGCAAATAAGTGGACGATGCGCGCGCCGGCGGCGAAGAAGAGCGTAAAGGCGGTAAAGATCAGCAGGCTGGCCGTGCCGAGGTCGGGCTCCTTGAGCACGAGCACCGCCATGATCGCGACCGGAATGCAGAGCGGAAAGAGGCCGCGAACCAGCGAGGTGATGCGCTCGCCGCGCGCCGCCAGGACCGCCGACAGGTAAATCACCAGCGCCAGCTTGGCGAACTCGGAGGGCTCGATGCTCAGCGCCGAGGTGCCGATCCAGCGCCGTCCACCATTGACGCCAAGTCCGACGTGCGGCACGAACACCAGCACCAGCCCCGCGATTGCCGCGATCAAGATCGTCGGCGCCATCTTCTTGAGGCGGTGGTATTCAAGGCGATAGAGCGCGAACGCGCCGATCAGTCCGACCGCCAACCAAATCAGCTGCCGTTTTAGGTAATAGGCGATGTCGCCGTGCTCGGCGTACGCGGTGGCGCTCGACGCCGAGAATACCATGACCAAGCCGATGCCGACCAACGCGGCGACCGTCGCGAACAGGACGGTGTCGAGCGGCGCTGCCACGTAGGAGCGCGCCGCCGCGGCGTAGGGGCGCGGCACGGCCGCGCTACGCACCGGCCGGTGCCCTCAGCGCTTCAACCGCCGCCGCAAATTGCTCCCCGCGATCTTCGGCCGACGCGAACATGTCGAATGACGCGCACCCCGGCGAAAGCAACACGACGTCGCCGGGTTCCGCCAGCTCGCGCGCGCGGTTCACCGCTTCCTCGATCGTGGAGGCCTCGACCGCATGTACTCCTTCGCTGAGACGAACGATCTCGCTCCCGGCTTCACCGATGGCGACCAGAGCCTTCACGCGCTCGCGAATTGCCTCACCCATCGTATCGAACGGGCTGCCCTTGGCGCGACCGCCCGCGATTAAAACGATGGGGCGGTCGTACGCGTGCAAGGCCGCGATCGTCGACGCCGGATTGGTCGACTTCGCATCGTCGACGTAGAGAACGCCGCCGATTTCGGCGACGCTCTCCAAGCGATGCGGCATCGGACGAAACGAGCGAATCGCTTCGCG
>JASHXG010000261.1 GCA_030043675.1 Vulcanimicrobiota bacterium | reverse complement strand
GCTCTCTTCGTTTCGCAGCAGAGAGACGTCGATCAGGCCGGGAATCTGAAGTGTCACGCGCTCCGCGAACAGCTTGGCCTCGCTGGAGACTTTCGAAAAATCGCGTGGCGCGCCGAAGAAGAAGGCCGCCACGAACGTTGCTTTAGCCCCGGGCATCAGCAGACTCGAGTCAGTCATTGTGTGCTCCTCTTGAGGGCGCGCTTCAAAGGGCCTCCTTGCTTCGTCGCGCAATCAGCGCCGTAGCATGATACCCTTGACCGACGTTTCGCGACGTTAGTTGAGTTTCCCGATCGCTACGCTGTCGATTATTCTCGTCAACTTCGTAGCCAAATGGTCGGGACATAGGCCATTCGTACTACGCGAGGGTAGTCGAAGCTAACTCTCTCTACTGAGAGAGCCCTGCGACGGGCGAGCTCATCGGTGCTACGATGACTCCAGAAGCCAGGGAGCCTTGCTATGAAAGCTCGCGCGTTATCAATGCGTTGCGCGCTCGTGTGTGTAAGTCTTATTATCGCCGCGGGCTGCGGCGGATCGCAGCTGCAGACGAATTCGCTTATTCCGACGCAAGTCAATGCGGCGAGCGCGCCGCATGGAGAGTCCGGCACCGAAGGCCCGCGGGTAGAATCGGGCGCCGAAGGCTCGTGGATGGATTCCGATGCCAAGATGCTGGATCTCGTCTACGTGGCGCATGCGACCGATGGCCGCATCGACGCCTACTCCTACCCCGCCGGGAAGCTCAAAGGACGGCTTCTCGACGTAGACGCCGATGGTCTGTGCTCGGCCAAAAACGGTACCGTTTTCGTCCCGGAGGGGGACGAGATTCGCGAATACGCCCACGGCGGTGCGCGGCCGATCGCGGTCTTGCGCGATCCGCTGGGAGCGGCGTTCCAATTCTGCGCGGTCGATCCCGTCACCGGGAATCTCGCCGTCTCGGGCGGCGCCCATTCCGAGCTCGGCGTAGCGATCTATACCGCTGCCAAGGGCCGCCCGACCCTCTATAAAGGAGGCGGCGTCAACGGCAGCTATTGGTCGTGCACGTACGACGACGACGGAGATCTCTTCGTCGAAGGCATTACCGCGAGGTTGGGTGCCGTTGCACTGCTCGAGCTTCCCAAAGGTCGTGGGCGACTAGCAAGAGTGACGTGGAACGGAGGGCCCCGGCACCTCGGATCGATTCAATGGGACGGCAAGTACCTGGCAGTCGAGAGTGCTGCAAGCGGCTCCGCGTCGACCACGGTTTTGCGGTACAGCGTGAGCGCGCGGCGGGCCACCCTAGCCGGCCGGACCACGCTCAGAGACGCCGGAAGCCCGCTCCAACTCTGGATTCACGCGGACAACGCCGTCGTACCGAATCAGGGTCCGGACGGCTCGGCCGGCGTTCTGTTTTACGGCTATCCGGCGGGCGGCAAGCCTACGCAGGTCATCGAAGACGCGCACCAGCCGCGGGCCGCGACCTTCAGCCAAGCACAGAACCCCGAGTTTGCAGTTACCACGTATCACTACGATAACTTTCGAACGGGCTGGAACCCCGACGAGACCTCGTTGACATACAATACCGTCAGCTCTTCGTTCGGCCTGTTGCACACGGTAACGCTCGACGATCAGGTCGACGCTCAGCCGCTCGTCGTCCCGAATGAAACGACAACCCGCGGGGCGGCGCCGGGCAAACACGACGTCGTGTACGTTGCAACGGAGAACGATACGATCTATGCGATCGATGCTTCCAGTGGGACGGTTCTCTTCGACCAGCATCTGGGCAGTCCGGTTCCTTCGCCGTTGGGCTGCAACAACAACGGACCGAATGTCGGTATCAACGGAACGCCGGTCATCGACCAAACCGCCAATGTCATGTACGTCATTGCATACACGCTTGACAGCGGCACGCCGACTTATCGCATCCACGAGCTCGACTTGGCGGATCTCAGCGACGTCGTTCCGCCGGTCGTCGTCTCTGCGTCGCACACCTTGACCGACGGCTCCACCTTCCAGTTCAACGCTACGTACCAGCGGCAACGGCCGGGCCTGCTCGAATCGCAGGGAAATATCTATGCCGGATTCGGCAGCTTCTGCGACTTCGATGCGTCGACTTCACGCGGCTGGCTGCTGGGTTGGCAGACTGGGTCGCTGACGCCGCTGGCAGCGAACCGCTTGAACGACGTCCTCGCTACATCGCCCGATAGCTTCTTCTTGTCGTCAATCTGGATGTCGGGGTACGGCGTTGCGGCGGACCCCGCCGGCGACGTCTACTTCGTGACCGGCAACTCGGACTATTCTGGAAACACCTACAACAGCGCCACGAATCTCTCCGAGAGCGTCGTAAAGGTCAGCTCGGACTTAACCCAAGTGCTCAGCTTCTTTACGCCGTCCGACGTTTCGGAGCTCGACATCGGCGATACCGACTTCGGATCGGGAGGCGTGATGCTGGTTCCGCCCGGGCAGTCGACAACGGCGAGCCCGCCGCTTGCAGTCGCAGCCGGTAAAGAAGGCACGATGTTCCTGCTCAATCGGAATAGCTTGGGCGGCTTCACTTCCGGCGGTCCGAACGACGATCTCGCCGAGGAACAAATCGGCGGATGCTGGTGCGGTCAGTCGTACTTCGATGCTGCCAGCGATTCGGTGCCGCGCATCGTAGCCAGCGGCGGCAACAATGTGACCGTTTGGAAAGTGCAAGGCTCGCCGACCGTCAACTTAGCCTTGGCGGCATCGTCACCGCAGTTGCCCGGAGCGCAAGACCCCGGCTTCTTCACGACGGTCTCGTCGGACGCAAACGGCGCCGGGGCAATCATTTGGGCGGTGGCGCGGCCGCAGACGATTCCCGGAAACCTCACCCTTTATGCCTTTGAGTCTGAAGCTCAAACGAGTGCGCCGCTCGAAACGCTCTATCAGGGGAGTGCCGGGTCTTGGGTCGACTACAACGGGAATGCCGATCTCGTCCCGGTCGTGGCGAACGGCAAAGTGTACGTCGCCAGCTACCAGCAGCTTGACATCTTTGGGACCGGCGGTACGTTGGTGAAGCCTGCACCGATGGGTGCGCTGGGGGTCTTACGCTCGACGATCGGCGCTGCGCACGAAGTCACCGGAACGCTCGTGACCGTCAAAGGATCGAGGCTTACGTTGCGGACGCGCACCGGAAGCGTCGTCCGAGTCGATGACTCCGACGCGCGGCGGCGCGAGCGAAGCGCAGTCTTGGTTCTGGGCGAAGCTTTCTACGTTATGGGAACCTACGACGCTACCGGCGTCTTGCATGCCGCGGCGATCGTGCGCGCAAAGCGTTCACAAGCGACGTGGCCCGCGGATCGGTAGTAGCCGCGTAGTCACAAGACACGGCGGCCGGGCGTTGCGTTTGGCATGAAAACCGCGCTGTACGGCCGTATCTTCTTTGGCGCATCGGCGGTGCTCTTCGGCGTCATCGCACTGATGTGGCACGATGTCCAAACGTGGCAAAACCTGAGCCGAATCTGGAGGCTGCCTTTTGGCACGATCGCCGGCGCGTGCCTGATGATCGCGCAAATTGGCGGTGGGCTCGGGCTGCCGTTCCCGCGCACGGCGCGCTTGGCATCGATCGTGCTCGGCGCCGTTTACGGGCTGTTCTCGCTAGTCTGCCTGGCCGGCGTGGCCGTCTCGCCGGCAACTTTTGATGAATACGACAGCTTTTTCGAGCAGTTTGCCTTGCTCAGCGGCGCCGTCGCGGTCTACGCGGCAAGCGATGCGAACGGGGCGCGGGTGGCGGCGCTCGGTCGAGCGGCGCGTCTCGGGCTGGGCCTTAGCACGATCTCCTTCACGCTGGCGCAGATCATCTACCTTCGCTTGACGGCGGACTTGGTTCCAACGTGGATTCCCCCGAATCAGACCTTCTGGGCGATACTGACTACGATCGCGTTGGGGTTGGCTGCACTCGCTATGCTCATCAATCGTCAGGCGCGGCTTGCGACGGGCTTGATGACGGCGATGCTGGTGATCTTCGGTGCGTTGGTTTGGGTACCACGCCTGATCGTTCGCCCCGAAGCGCACCTGAATTGGTCCGAGTTCGCCCTGACCGTTCTGATTGCCGGAGCGGCATGGATGGTCGCCGAGGTAAGCTGATCGCTCCGGTCATCCGGAGCAAGCTAAGTCATCGTCGGCTAAAGCGAGAGTCCGTTGCGAGCAAGCCCATACTTTTAATGAGAGAATCTGCTAAGAAAATCCGAAGCAAAGGTTGCAGCGCACGCCAAAATGGGGTATGGTCTGCGCTAAAGAACATGGACGTTCGCAAAAGGGGGTGTGACATGTGGGGAACTTTGAGAAGCAGCGCCTCGTAGAGCGCTTGAGGGGAATGCAATGGGACGTCGAGCTCATGATGAGCTTGACACCCGAACAAAGGCGCATCATCGACGATGCAATAAAAGCGCTGGATCGCAACCCGCACCTCGATGCGCTGCGCGCGCTACTCCCTCCCGGTCATCCGCTGGCAGAGTAAACATCGAAACGCCGCATCTGCGCCTGCGCAGACACCGCTTCGACGATCTTTCGGATTGCGTCGCGATGTGGTCCGACCCCAACGTAAACAAATTCATCAGCGGGCGCGCCTCGACCGAACACCAGACTTGGATGAGAATGCTCTCGTATCTCGGGCACTGGGCCCTCATGGGCTTCGGATATTGGGCGATCGAGGAGAAGGCCTCAGGCGAGTTCGTCGGAGAGGTCGGCTTCATGGATTTCAAACGCGAGATCGCGGCGTCGATGAAAGGCAAGCCGGAGCTGGGCTTCGCGCTGGCGTCGCGCTTTCACGGAAAAGGCTATGCGACCGAGGCGGTGCGCGCTGCGCTGGCTTGGGCCGATGCTCACCTGCCGCACCCGACCACCGTCTGCCTCGTGACGCCACAGAATGCAGCCTCGCTGCGCGTCGTAGAGAAGTGCGGCTACGAAGTGCTCGAGCAGGGCGTCTATAACGAGCAGCCGGTGCTGTTTTTCGAGCGCAACGCGAGGGGGAACCGTCCCCCGCGTAGCGCCGATGCCTAAGCCAGGGTTGCGACCGGAACCTTTACAACGATCGGCGGTCCTCCGGGCGCACCGGGCCAGACGATCTCGTTGTAGCCGCCGGAGTGGATGATCCGTACGTCCGGCTTGACGCCGGAGGCGCCGCCGTTTCCAGCCTGTTGTACCTGTACGTCCAACTGCCCAAGGCGCGACGTGACCGTGTCGGCCGAAACCTCGCTGCCTTGACCGAAAGCGACGGCCGCAAGATTGGCGATGATCTGGCCGGCAAGGGTAGCGACTTCCTCTTGCGTCTCCGGCGGATCGCCGCCGTGGATCGCTAGCCACAAACCAATAATCGAAGTGACTTCTGAGGATGCTGTTTTTCCTGACCCGGCCAACCCATATTGAACCTCGATCTTTCGAAAGTCAATAACGTCGAGCTTCAAAACTTCAAGCGCAATTTAGCCGAAACAATCCGTTGTGTTCGAGGTGAAGCTCGTTCACAACGGCTGGGCGCAACGTCTCACATGAAGAGCGCCTCCAGCTCGGCGACGGAGATGACGTCGGCTTGGCGCGGCAGGATCTTTTCGAGGAGAAAGTCGTGGACTGCTCGTTCGGGATCCTCACACGCGTCGGCCAGAACGATGAGGCGATAATCCCTGTCGGCGGCGTCCCGAACCGTCGAGAGAACGACGCCGCTGGTGCTGATGCCCGCGAGTATCAGCGTCGTAATCGCTCGCGCGCGCAGTTCGTTTTCGAGATTTGTCGTCGAAAATGCGCCGACGCGGATCTTTCGCACGACGATGTCCTCCGGTTGCGGCGCGACCGCCTCGGGAATCTGCGTCGCCGGCGAGTCGCTCACAAGGGAGCGACCCATGGCGGCGAGACGTGCGAACATCTTGTTGCGGGGCGGAATCGCGCTGAGCTCATCGTCTTCGAGGGCTACGCGCACGTAGCCGACGTGCGCTCCGTGCCGGCGCGCGATCGCGATCGCTTCAGTCACCCGCGAGAGCGGCCGGGTCGAATCCGGCAGCATCGACAGAATCCCCGTTTGATAGTCCATCACCAGCAATGCGCTCGTGCGGGAGTCGATGTTCGGAATTTGGTCGGTCAT
The DNA here is from genome assembly GCA_030043675.1 of Vulcanimicrobiota bacterium. Lineage (GTDB taxonomy): Bacteria > Vulcanimicrobiota > Vulcanimicrobiia > Vulcanimicrobiales > Vulcanimicrobiaceae > Cybelea. The sequence goes on along the minus strand of JASHXG010000261.1, from coordinate 1,755 downwards.
TGGTCCTCCTGTCTGCGCGTAGGAATGACGCCAGCGCGGCCAACAGCGACATCACCGTCGCCGCGAGGAACGTCACGACGAGTCCTTGGTGAAACGGTTGAGAGATCAGATACGGAAAAAACGTCGTGCTACTCGATCGCTTCGATATTCGCCGGCAGGGACGCCGCACCGCGCGGTGTTCGGCGAGCTGAACATTCCAGCGCCGATTCCGTTGGCCGCAATCAGCAGCGCGAACGCATCCAGAGCAGATAGCCGATGTTGGCCGGATCCAGCGGGTCCATCCGAATGCCGCCACTTACGCAAGATGCGGCCGCTGGGCGCCGGGGGCAGCGCTATTCCGAGCGAATGTACGTAATGGCCGAGTGGTTGTTGGTATCCTTGACTTGGATCTGCTCTACGTTCCGATCGCTGCTGCAGGTTGCACCCTGAGGAACGACGATCCACGCTCCGCTGGTCGTGACCGGCGACTGAACCACCCAGCATTTCCCGACGATCGTCTGCGCGGTGAACTGACCCGTGTAGCCGTCTTCGACGGCGATCAGGGTGAACGACTTCTGGATCGAGACGAGAGCCGGGGCCGACGGCGTCCCGCTCGGCGTTATCTGAACGACATTCGGCATGTAGTCATTGTGAGTACATGCGGCGAGCGCGAGAACGACGGCCGCGGCCGGGAGGAGACGCACCGCGAAACCGTTGGCCGCGGGCGCAAAAGCCTCCTGTGCGGGGCCGTTAGCGTTCGGTGAGAACGAGCCAGCCCTGCCCGGCCAAAATGTGGATACCTATGCCGTTGGTCCTAATTCGACCGACCGCGGCTTTTGGGCCGATGGGTCGTCCCGCACTGCTCTTGGCGCGATCCAAAACGTACAATCGGTAGTGCTGCTCCGCATGGCGGTTTATACGAGCTGCTATACTGCCGTGCATCGCAGCACGCTCTCGTCTATAAGAGGGATGTACGTTGCGAGTCTCTGCAAAGAGCTTGTTCTGCGGTCTTATTGCCGTGACGCTTCTCGCGTCGCAGCTTTCGGTTGGCGCGCAGGCTGATACGTCGGAACCGCACGTCATCCAACGGCTCGGCGTCTCGCCGGTCGTTGGGAGCGTCGCCTCGAGCGCACAGCTGCGCGCTCACGCCAAGGAGCTGCTGGCCGCCGCGAAGACGCTCGATCTCACCGCCGGCGAGACCGATGCTTTGACGGATGCGCTCCTCGACTATCAACGGCTGTTCGAGTACGGCGTGATCCCCCGACACCTCGATGCGACCACCAGCAAGGGTCCGCACGGGTTTTATGCCATTCACAACGCCGTCATCCCCGCCAATCAGCACGGTTGGATTCTTGCGTACTCGCACGGCCGCACGCGCACGATCTTTTACATTCCCAACGCTTGCGGGAACGTCTCGATCGTCCGCTCGCGGATACCGCCACCGCCGCCCCCGCCTCCGCACCAAGCCCCGCCGCCGCCGCCCCCTACGCCGGGTGGAATGGGCGACGGCGATCTGACGCCGGCGCCGAGCCCCGTGCCGCCGACGCCTGCTCCAAATACCAGCTTCTGGCATCAGTATGCGATCCCGATCTACATCATCGGCGCGTGCGTTCTCGCCGACCTGGTGGCACAGAAGCCCTATTGCGGATTCGGACCGGGCCACGGAGATAGACCGCCGCATCCGCCACACCCGCACCATCCGACTCCGAGACCGTCGGTAACGCCGCGTCCGACGCCGACGCCGCACGATTCGCCGACCCCGCATCCGACCTCGAC
>JASHXG010000028.1 GCA_030043675.1 Vulcanimicrobiota bacterium | reverse complement strand
GGCGATCTCGCTGCTCACCGGACTTGCCCAAACGCATCTTGGCCGGGCCGGCGTCTTCGGACTGGCGGCGCTGGTAGGCGTCACCGACGTCGATCCATTCGTCGCCAGCCTCGCGCAAAGCGGAGCGGCCGGGGTCGGCCTTCCCACGGCGGCGGCGGCAATTTTGATTGCAGCCTCGTCGAACAACCTCCTCAAAGGAGCCTACGCCATCGCCTTCTCCGGACGGCGAGAAAGTTGGACCCCAGCCGGAATGCTTGGAGTGACGGCGCTGATCGGCGTGGTAATTGCGTTGCGATGACCACCCGAGCCGAACGATACCAGCACGGCCGGGCTCTCCGCGCGCAAACCCCGCGCTCGGCTCAAGCGCAGTGGAACCCGCCGTCGCCCGAACGCGATCCGGTCGCAGTCATCGAAGAATCGAACGCCGGCAGGATCCCGGGGCTCATTCCCTTACGCTACGCCCGAATGTCCAAGTCGCCGTTCAGCTTTCTGCGGGGGTCGGCCATCCTCCAAGCGCGCGATCTCGTAGGCTCCCCGTCGACCGGGGTGACGGTGCAGCTCTGCGGCGACTGTCACGTCTCGAACTTCGGCGGGTTCGGAACGCCCGAACGAAACCTCGCCTTCGATATCAACGACTTCGACGAAACGTTTCCAGGACCGTGGGAATGGGACCTCAAACGCCTCGCCACCAGTTTCGTCCTCGCGTCACGCGAGCGAAACTTCTCGAAAGAGACGGGTGAAGATGCGGTTCGCGAGGCCGCACGTACCTACCGCGAGCGAATGGCCACCTATGCTGAAGAGTCGGCACTCGCCATATGGTACACGCAAATTGACTTCGGGGAGCTCTGCGACTTCTTTCGCCGTTACACGCGCACCGGCAGGACGCTGACCGACGAGGCGAAAGCTGCCGTCCGGCACACCTCCGAGGGTCTCTATCCGAAGCTGACGACGGTCGAGAACGGGCACGCCGCGATCATCGACAATCCGCCGCTCGTCTACCATTTCCATCAATACGCCGAGCAATGGCAGGCAGCGGCAAAGACCTTCTTCGATCGCTATTGCCACTCTATCTCGGGCGATCGCCGTTACTTATTCGACCAGTACAGCTTCCAAGACATCGCGGTGAAGGTGGTCGGCGTGGGCAGCGTCGGCACGCGCTGTCTCGTTGCGCTCTTCTTGGGCGACGAGACCGATCCACTCTTCCTTCAGATCAAGGAGGCTCGGCGCTCGGTTCTGGAGTCACCCGAGGGAAAGAGCCGCTTCGCGCATCAAGGCGAGCGCGTAGTCGAAGGGCAGCGGTTGATGCAGAGCGCCAGCGACATCTTTCTCGGCTGGGTCGACGCGCCCGAGGGATTTGATTACTACGTCCGTCAGCTTCGCGATATGAAGATCTCTGCGAACATCGAGGCCTTCGCTGCCCGCGACTTCGGTCCGTATGCCGTCATGTGCGGCTGGGCGCTGGCCCGCGCACATGCTAAGAGTGGTGATGCCGCGACGATTGCCGGATACTTGGGCACCGGCGAAAACTTCGACGATGCGCTGGCGCGCTACGCCCTCGGCTACGCCGATCAGGTCGACCAGGATTTCGAAGCCTTTACGCGCGCCGTTCACTCAGGACGTCTGCGCGTCGATGAAGGCGATGCCGGCAACATCGAGTTTCCTCCCTAAGGCTACCTCTGAAGAAGTTCCCTACCGAACGAACAGGTAACCTTTGGCCGGGATCGTGACGATATAGCGCGGATTGTCGGGATCCTCTTCGATCTTCTTGCGAAGGTTATGCATGTGAACGCGCAGCGCCGCCACCTCCTCTTTACCGTCGGCGCCGAACAGGTGGCGAGCGGCCTCCTCTGATTGTACGACGCGTCCGACGTTCTCGAGAAGATAAGCCAAGAGCTTCGCTTGGCGCGCCCCGAGGCGCTGCTCTTTACCGTTGACGCGGACACGCCCGCGAACGGCATCGAAGCTAATCGTCGAGCTAAACGAGGAATCCGTTCCCGCCAGCAGCAGGTCGTGAAGCAGCGCTTCCGCCTCCTGCCCCTGCGCTTCTGGAACGATGAGCGACATCGTGACGTGGCTGTCGCTGAAATGGAGCAGAGGAATGCCCCGCTGCGTCAGCACCTTGAGCGTGCGCCAGAAAACGCCGGCGGTCGTGCGAATGCCCGCGCCCACGATCGAAACCTTGCAGCAACGGGGAATCACTCTCCACCCAAGGCCGCACGACTCGGCGACTTCGCGGACCGGTCCGGCGAGCTCCTTCGGCACGATAAAGCGCACGCGCGACTTGGCGAATTGCAGCATCTCCACCGAGATGCCGCGCGCCGCCAAACGCTCGAGAAGCTTGAGGCGTGCGACGTTCCAATCCGCGGACGCGTCGTCTTTGGGGCGCACGCTCACGAACGAGTATCCCTTTGCTACGCTGACCGAAGTGATCGGCCCCGAGTGATCTCTCACTAGGCTGCGCAGTTCGTCCATTTCGATCGACGCGAGATCGCTCACGAATGCGTTACGCTGCCCTGCCAAGCGGTCGCGATAATCAAAGACTCCACGAACGCGCCTACGCTGCGCGCGCACGCGACTCCCGTCTGGCCGCGGTAGGCGTCGATCAATGCGCTGCCCACGATCACGCCGTCCGCGACGGCGGCCACCGCGCCAACGTCCTCCGGCCGGCTCAAGCCGAAACCGACCGCGAGCGGCTTTGTCGTGAGCTGGCGCATCGTCGCAACTTGCCCGCGCACTTGCTCCACGTTGGGCGCGCCGGTCGCCCCGGTGACTCCGAGGCGCGAGACTACGTAAACGAAACCGCCGGCGGCGGCGGCAATCCGCGCGGCTCGGTCCGGACGCGTCGAAGGCGCCACGAGCAACGGCATCTGCAGATCGTGCACGCCGGCGCTCGCGCGCAGCTCGGCGGTTTCTTCGAGCGCGAGATCCGGAACGATCAAACCGCTCGCGCCGGCCTCAGCGGATTCTCGCGCGAATCGCTCGATTCCGTAACGAAAGATCGGATTGAAGTAGCTGAACAATACGATCGGCGCGCCGTCGCCGGCGCGGTGTCGCCGGACCAGTTCGAACACGTGGTGTAGGCGCGTCCCCTTCGCAAGCGCGCGATGCGCCGCGGAGGCAATAATGGGGCCATCCGCAAGCGGATCTCCATACGGAACTCCGAGCTCGATCAAATCGGTTCCGGCTTCGTTGAGGGCATCCAAGATCAAAACCGTCGTCTCGAGGTCAGGATCGCCGGCCATGACGTACGCGATGAAGGCGGCGCGCCGGCGACTCTTTGCGCGCGCGAAAACCTCCTCTAGCCTCGGCATCGCACTTGCGCGAGATCCTTTTCGCCGCGGCCGCTCAGGCTGACGAGGATGAGATCGTCAGGACCTCGCTGCATCGCGAGCTCACGCGCAAACGCAATCGCATGCGCGCTTTCGAGGGCCGGAATGATGCCCTCGCTGCGCGCGAATTGGTCGAATGCCTCGAGCGCCTCCGCATCGGTAACGTCCACGTACGTGGCTCGGCCGCGGCTTTTGAGGAAGGCGTGCTCGGGCCCGACCCCCGGATAATCGAGGCCGGCGCTGATCGAGTGCGCCTCGCGCACTTGCCCCTCGTCATCCTGCAGCACGTACGAGCGCGAGCCGTGCAGAACGCCGACGCTTCCGGCGCCGAGCGATGCGGCGCTCTGTCCGGTCGCGACTCCGTTGCCTCCGGCCTCGACGCCCCATAACTGCACGCGTTCGTCTTCAATGAAACCGGCAAACAGGCCAATCGCGTTGCTTCCGCCGCCGACGCAGGCTACGACGTCACTGGGCAGGCGTCCAAAGCGCTCCATGCACTGCCGGCGCGCCTCAATGCCGATGACCTTCTGCAGCTCGCGCACCAGGTACGGATATGGGTGC
>JASHXG010000260.1 GCA_030043675.1 Vulcanimicrobiota bacterium | reverse complement strand
GAACCGGCCGGCAAGGTAGGAGAACGCCCGCCGGTCGACCGCGACAAGCAGCTCGAAATCCTCGCCCCCGGAGAGCGCGAAGCGTTGCGGATCTTCGTTGCGGCCCTCCGCCAGCACGCGAGCCGCCGGCGCTACGGGAACCGATTCCAAGAGCGCGCCGCACCCGCTTGCCCGACACAGACGATCCAGATCGGTCGAGAGGCCGTCCGAACAATCCATCATCGCGTGTACGTTGGCGCTAGCGGCGAGAAAGCGCCCTTCGGCTTCGCGCGCCCTTGGGCGGCGAAACGCGCGCAATGCGGTCTCGGCAAGGCCGCTCGCGATCGCATTCGGAGCCGAAGCGAGCTCCAGGCCGGCGCGCGCCGCGCCGAGCGTGCCGGTGACCGCCAGGATGTCGTTCGGCCGCCCGCCTGAACGGGTCTTCACGTTCGAGGCGCGCACTTCACCGATGGCCGTGATTGAGATCGTTAACACGGCGGACCGCGACAAATCTCCGCCGACGATGTCGATCTCGGAACGTTTGGCGGCCGCGGCTAAGCCGCGGTAGACCTCGAGGATTTCGCCGGCGGCGGCCGCGCCCGGAATGCCCAATGCGACCGTCGCAAGCACGGGACGCGCGCCTATCGCGGCCAGATCGCTGAGATTGGCCACCATCGCGCGCCACCCGGCATCCTCGAGGGTCATGTTCTGCCGAGTAAAATGCACGCCCTCGACCAGCATATCGCTCGTGATCGCGCTACGATGCGAGCGCGACGGCTGCCACAGCGCAGCGTCGTCACCGATCCCGAGTTTTACGGACGCGTGCGGAGGTTCGACGATCGCGCGAATCGCCGCGACGACGTCGTCCTCGGTCACGCGATGAGCGAGCGAATTCGGCGCAGTTGCTCGCCCGGGTCGTCGTGTCCGAAGAGCGAGTGCCCCATGACCAATGCGTCGGCGCCGGCGTCAATGAGCGTGCGCGCATTGCTTTCACCGATCCCCCCGTCGACTTCGATCAGGCAATCCGGATTTCGCTCGTCGATCAACGCGCGCGCTTCGCGCACCTTCTCGATCGCATGCTCGATGAACGCCTGACCGGAGAAGCCGGGATTGACGCTCATGACGAGCACGGTGTCACAATCTTCGATGACGTCTTGCAGCATCGCGACCGGAGTCTGAGGATTGATCGCAAGGCCGGCCTTGACTCCGTTGCTTCGGAGGTACACCAAAAGTCGCTGAGCGTGCACCGTCGCTTCGAGATGAAAGGTGATGCGATCGCAGCCCGCCGTGCGAAAGTCGTCGACGTAGCGCTCGGGCTCGACAATCATCAGGTGGGCGTCGAAGATCAGCGGCGACAGTTTGCGAAGGTCGTGAATGATCTTGGGACCCCACGTGATGTTCGGGACGAAACGCCCATCCATCACGTCGAGGTGCAGCCATTGCGCGCCTGCGGCTTGCACGCTCGCAATCTGCTCGGCGATGCGGGCGAAGTCGGCCGCCAAAATCGAAGGCGCAAAAATCGTGGTCTTTACGGACTGCTGCACCATTAGACCGCTAGTATACATCCGGAGAGGGAGAGGGTGAAGCCTTAGAATTGTAGATTCGCGGGGGCTCGGTGCCGAGGCGCGTTTCTCCCTCGAGCACGTTGTTGACGTACATGTCGAGCAGAGACGTTCCGACGGCCGTCACCGTGAAGTCGAGCTTTTGCCCCGGCTCGGCAAAGCCGTGAAATAGATCGTAGCGCCCCGTGGCATCGGTCAGCGAAAGCCTGACGTCGAGCTGTTGACCGTTTTGCATGGTGTCCGGTTCGGGAACCGATACAAGCACGTGAACCTGGCGCAGGATGTAGCCCGACTCGTTGGGTCCTGCACTGACCTGGAGCGAAACCGGGTCGAAGGACGCGATCTTCGTGTTCGGCGGCGGGAGCTGCCGCGCGACCATGCCGTGGCGCGGCCCTTTCTTTCCGAGCGGCGTCCAGACGATTTGTCCGAGCTTTATTCCGTCCCGAGCGGCTAGCGCGCGGGCTTGGTCGATCATCAATCCGACGAAGTCGGGAACTCGCAACGTCGACTGACCACCCCGGCTCACGACCAGCGTCACGACGTCGTCCTCGTGCACGTTGGCGAGCGGCAAGGGATCCTGCGTGATGACGTGCCCTTCCGGAATGAGGTCGCTCTTTACGTAGTTCACTCTGCCAAGCTGCAAGTGTGCGCGCGAAAGATCCAACTCGACCTCACGCATCGATTGATAGCGCAGATCCGGCATCAGCCGCGCGATGATGCCGTCGCTGATCACGAACGAAACTTGTCGCCCCTGCCGCACTTGCTCGCCGGCGTCGGGCCGCTGCAGGATCACCACATCTTTGGGATAGCGGTCGCTGGGGGTGTGGTCGACGACCGCCGAGGTCAGCTTCAAGCGCTCGATCTCGGCGTTGGCGTCGGTCAACGTCTGCCCCACAAACGACGGCAGCGTTACCGTGTACGAGGACGGGAGCAGAAAGTCATAAATTTGCCGCCCGAACCAAACGACGACCGCCACGAAGATAACCAGCACGACCGGAAAGACCCAATCGCGCGGCAGATACTCTTGGAGCGACGACTTCAGGCGAAAGCCTCCGCGGGCACGCGGCTGAAGTCGAGGTTGCTGAAGACGCGTTGCGCATCCTCGTGCTCTTCCAATGCCTCGAGGAAGCCCAACGCCGCCGCGAGTTCGTTCCCTTGCAGCTCCAGTTTGGTTTTTGCGCGCATGCCGAGATACGCGGCCGAGACCTTCACGCCGCGCGCGCCTAACGCTTCGCGCACGCCGCCGAGCATCGTAGGACGGGTATAGATGATCGCGACATCGTCGTCGTACTCGACGTCCTCGACGCCGTCGACGAGAACCTCTTCGGTCAGCGCGTCCTCGGATTTTCCGTTTGAATCCACCTCGACGATGCCGGCTGCATCGAACATCCAACCCACGCTGCCCGTCTCGCCGAGCGCTCCGTCGTGCCGGCTAAAGAGAAACCGCAGCTCGCCGGCCGTACGGTTGCGGTTGTCGGTGGCCGCGTCGACCACGACGGCCAGCCCATGCGGACCGTACCCTTCGTAGCGGATCTCCTCGATCTCGCGTTCGCCGGCCTGGCCCGAGCTGCGCGCGATCGCACGCTTGATATTCTCGAGCGGCATATTGAATTCGCGCGCTTTCTCGACCGCCATCTTCAGGCGATAGTTCGCCTCTGGATCCGGCGAGCCGCCCTTCGCAGCGAGGATGATCTCTTTGCTCAGCTTCGTGAACTGAGCTGCGCGCTGGGCATCAACCTTGCCCTTCTTCAGCCGAATATTGTGCCACTTCGAATGTCCCGACATAGGACCGCCAGCCTTCGCCCCCGAGCTAATTTACCCATCCAAAACTTGGCCCCAACTCCCCAACTTACCGTAAGTGAGGCCTCCAACTTTTCCGCAAAAGACAGGAGGTCGTGTTCCGTTGGTGTTGCGGAAAAGTGGCGGAGCAGGAGCGAGCAGGATGCGAGCGAGGAGCGTCCGAGCGACGGTGAGTTGGGGAGTCGGGCCAAGTTTCCAGTCTAGCCTGGACCGATAATCCAGGTCGGGAACCACATGCGCGCGTGCCAGGCGTTCCAGGTGAGCGGATGGGCCGCCAAGACCGGATAGAAGAACACGAATGCTCCCGCCACGAGCGCCAAGTACGAACCCACCGCGAGGCCGCCCAGCCATTGCTCCGTCTTCCGGCGCCGCGCCCATTCCCAGACACGCTGCAACACGATCGCATTGCAGAGACAGATCAGCGGGATGTCGACGTAAAAGTGATAGGCGAAGGTAATGCGCGGCGATTTCATCCAAGGCAGCCATTGGAGCAGATACGTGAGCACGATGAGGGCATAGCCTTTGTTGCGTTCGCGCCAGGCCAGAACGGCAACCCATGGCACGGCGAGCAGTCCGAACCACAGAATGGCCGGATTCGGCATCGAGGTGACCTCATAGACACAGCAGCCGTTGTTGTCGCCGGGGTTTTTGCGATGATCTTCGTAGAAGTATGCCACCGGCAGGTAATCGAGCGGCCATTCCCACCACTTCGATGCGTATGGATGCGTCGCTTTGAGCGTGTCGTGGTACATGAACATCGACTCTTGCCGATAGACCACGTCGTTCAGGTTGTGAATCTCGTTTGGATCGGGCGAGTGGCGCATCAAGTCCGGCACCCAAACCAACGCGTAGACGGTTGCGCTCACGAACACGATCGTTATCAGCGCGCCGTCGAGCCGAAAGCCCCGTGGATTGCCCCACAACGTCGGCCGCAGATGCACCAGGTAGCGTTGCAGCCAAACCGCGATCAGGACGATAAAGCTCACACCGAAGCCCATCACGCCGTACCATTTCGTACTCACCAAGCAACCCAGCGCAACGGTGAAGAGCATCAGCCAGAGCTTCGAAGCGCGGCCCTTTTCGACGCCGGACTCCGGCGCGCGCACCTCGTCGTCGGCGTAGGTCGCGCTCCCGGCGGGCGTTTGATAGAGGACGCTGCCCTCGCGACGGTATTCGATCGTCAGCTCGTCCTCGCGGTAGACCAGCACGCCACCCTTGTTTTGAGACTGATCGCCACGTTGAACTTTGCCGCGCGCATCGATCGTGCCGCCATCGGCGGCAAACACGCTCGTGCCGGCGGCATCGCGCAGGGCGTAGGAGCCCTCCCCGAACGAAAGCTCGCGGCGGCCGTCACCGAAGATTCTCACGAAAAGCACGTACCGGACGAGCAGATAGAGCCCGCACGCAACGTAGAGCGTCACCAGGATCGTGGTGGCGACATCGAAGCCCCAAAGCGCGCGCCCGACGAACGCAACGATGAGGCCGCCGGCAACGGCCGCTGCAGCGCCCACCGTAAACGCCGCGCGCGGCACCTGCACGCGGGCCCGGTCGCCGACCTGGGAACTGATCCAGAAGCGATAGAACGCGTAGACGGCCAACGTCGCGAACACGACGACGAAGCCTTCCGGCGTTCCGATGCGCGACTGAACGAAATGCATTCCGTCGAACGAGAGCAGCAAAGCGGCGACGGTTGCGAAGAGGGTCGAGGCCGTGATGCGCTTAGCGAAAGCATAGAGCAGCATCACGACGATCGCTCCGAAGACGACGTCAAGGAAGCGCCAGCCGTACGGATTGTCGCCGTCGCTCATGTGCCCGATGATGGCGTTGAGCCCCGTCCAACCTCCCACTCCGTGGCCGTGCGGCATCCCGCCGAAGAGCATCATCGAAAACGTGACCAACAGCTTGCTCAGCGGAGGGTGCGTATTCTCGTAGATGCGCATATTCTGCAGATACTCTTCGCCGGCGCGTGCGAAGTAGAGCTCGTCGAAGATTCCGCAATGCGAGATGCCTGGCAGCGTCCAGCAGCTAGTGCCCATGGGGTACCAATACCCCACGAACGAAAGGATGAAGTTGCCGATGCCGAGACCCGCCATGATCGCATAGTCCAACGGCCAGCGCAGTGCACTCAGACCTTCGCGCGGATCGAACCAGTTGCGCGCACCAGTTTGGCTCGCCGCGGCGGCAGCCGCCGCCGCGCGTTCGACCGGCACCGGTGGAGCGGCTTTTTGTGCGCCGGTACTCGGCGCGCTTGCGCCGAGA
>JASHXG010000259.1 GCA_030043675.1 Vulcanimicrobiota bacterium | reverse complement strand
AACGCCACCCGCACGACGATCCCGGTGTCGGTCGACGGCGTGCGCGTGCCCTGCGTGCTCGACACCGGCAGTTCGGCGGTGCTCGTCTCGCCCGCGGTCGCGCAGAGTGCGCGTCTCGTAGCAAGCTCTGGAACCTTCGAGCTCGCGCCGGACGGCCGCACCTACCTCGACCAACACACCCGGATTCCGCGCCTGGGTGTCGCCGGCCACGCGCTCTCCAACGTCCCCGCCCTGATCTCGGCGACCCTCAAAGGGAATAGCGCCCTCTGCGGCTACGATTTCTTCGCGCACTTTCCGACGTTGATCGACCGCGACCGGCAGCTGGTGACGCTCTTCCCGTCAGCCTCGGCACTGAACCGTTTGCGTTGTCTGCCGATCGACATCTCGCCGCGCGTTCCGCTTGCCACCGTCGAGATCAACGGCACGTGGGTCAGCCATATCGTCCTCGACTCCGGCATGGCCGGCGGCGGGGCGCTCTGGGACGGCGTCAGATCGCAACTGCGTCAGCCGCTGGTCAGCAACGCCGGCTATGAAACGCGGCCTTCGGCGGTTCAAGATGGCTTTGCATGCGGCGCAAGCGCCAGCGTGCGCTTCTCGCAAGGCGCTCCGTCTGCCGCCATGCCGATCTGCACCGAGCAGCAGCGGCCCGACGGATACAACGGGATCATCGAGACCAATTTACCGACGATGCACGCAATGGCGGTCGACTATCCGCGCCACCGCATCTGTGTGAGCCTCAGCGGCTCGACGCTGGTCGCCACGCAGAGCCGGCCCAGCTCCAACGGCAGCTCGGCGTGGGCGCGCTTCAACCAATCGCGCTACGCTCCGCCCCGCTAAGCCTTTTCGACGGGCGGCGGATTCCATTCGCCGCGCAGCACGCCGCCCTCCGGCGCATACAGGCGCATGCAGAGATTGAACGCGCCGCTCGGCGCGGGAAGCCAATTGGCCTGGTTCTCTTGACCCGGATCGTCGTGCTGGAAGAGCAGATCGAGTGAACCGTCGGCGTTGAGCTTGAACGGCATCCAGCTGCTGACCGCAAACCGATTCAAGACATTCGCTACCTGAAAGCCGTCTGAGTCGTAGAGCGTAACCGACCAGAACGCGCGTGCCGGCGGCAATGCTCCTTTATTGAAATGTAGCCGGTACTTTTGCGCGCCGTCGAGCGGTTTACCGGTATTGTCCGCCAGACTCATCGGATAAATCGCGTCCTCCGGCAGATTTGCGCCGAGTCCTTGCCGGGCCACGATGGCGCGCTTTACGTAGTAGTTGCCGTACACGCCCATGGTGCTGACGTTCATCTGCCAGCCATTGACGACGGCGGCCATTCGCGGGAGGAATGCGGCCATCAGTTTGTGCGCGCCGGCCGGAGCCTGTTTTATGGCCTGCTGCACCACCGGATCGAGCGCGCTGAAATCGAACGGCTTACCGCGCACGATGCCGATGCGCGCCATCTGTGCGACGATCGGCTGGTCGGTGACGTGCGGCGGATGCAGCGCGAGCAGCTCGGCCGCCTTTGCGAAATACTTATCGCCGGGCATCGTATCGACTTGCGTCTTGGGCGGCGTTTGCATGTCGACGTCGGGATCGATCGCCGCTGCGAGCGGCGTGGGCGGTTTGCCCCATTGCGCGAGCGGCGTGATTTGATAGCCCGCCTGAACCTCGTGCACGGCCGCATAATCCGCCGGGCCATCGGTTCGCGTGCGTCCGATGATCCACACATACGGTGTCGGCGCATCGATGCGGGTCAGTCCGTCAGGGAGCGTTCCGCTCCAGCCCGGTGGAACGACGGCAAAGTTCTCGGCCTGCGTCCCCGTCGTACGCCACCCCGGCGAGGCAAAAACATCGCTCCACATATCGATCATCGGCAACAGATAGTAACGACCCTTCGTATCCGGCGCGGAGACGACCACCGGTCCGTGCGTCAGATCCAGCCACGCTGAGGAATACAGCGTGTCGAAATTCGTTCGAACGACGAGCTTGAAATCGGCCGGCGGATAAGCCGGAATGTGCGAGAAACCGTTCATCGGCCCCTTGCCCATCTCTTTGCCGGCTTCCATGTTGGTCGTCTGCTGTCGCGTGATCTCCATCGAGAGCAACGGGTAGAAGTAGATATACGCATCAACGGCGATATCCCGCGCTTCTTGCGCCGTGAGTTGCGACATGCCAGTCATGACAAAGGCTCCAAAAGACTTACGTAGTTTTCCCGGTTGCGCTTCCCGGGCTCGCGGGGAAAGCCCTTGCTTAAGCCGTAGTTAAGAGGGCATGGCAGAGGACCTCGATCACTCAACGAAGCTCGCCTTCAATCGAACCTGGCTGGCCGAGGAGCGAACGCTCATGGCGTGGATTCGGACGGCGACCTCGTTGATTACCTTCGGCTTTGCGATCTACAGCTTCTTCGCCATTCCTAGCGGAGCGGGACACGAACTCGCGAAGAGGCACGTCGGCCCACAAATTTTCTCGTTGGGCCTGATCGTCATGGGACTAATCGCGCTCCTTCTTGCGGACCTTCAGCGCCGGATCGCCATGCGCGACATGAAGGCCGTCTATCCCGACCTTTCACGCTTCTCCTACGGCGAGGTCATCGCGATACTGCTGGGCTGTCTGGGCCTCTTTGGGCTCATCGTGGTGCTGATCCACATGTAAGCAGGGCCTCTTAGTGCTTGCGCGCGATCAGCAGGCCGTCGCAAAGCGGGATGAGCGAGACGTCGACGCGTGAATCGTCGGGAAGCTTGGCGTTGAGGCGGCGTAGCGCCAGCGTGGCTTCGTCGTTGTCGGAAGGATCGATCACCGCGCCGTCCCATAGGGCGTTGTCGAAGAGAATCAAGCCGCCCGGCCGCACCAGCCGCAGGCAGCGGTCGTAGTAGTTCTCGACGTTCACTTTGTCGGCGTCCACGAACGCCAGGTCGAACGGCTCGACGTTGCGCGATATCAGTCGGTCGAGCGTTTCGAGCGCCGGCCCGATCCGCAGATCGATCTTTCCCATAACGCC
>JASHXG010000258.1 GCA_030043675.1 Vulcanimicrobiota bacterium | reverse complement strand
GAGAGACCGACGTGGTAGATCTGTCCGATGGTCAAGTTGCGCGAGAACGACCAGTGTTCGAGGTCGTTGGTGAGCGCGTAGCCGCCGTCTTCACCGGTGATGATGCGTTTGGGATTGGTCGGATCGATCCAGATCGCGTGATAGTCGACGTGCACGTCCTTGGCGATCTCGGTAAACTTCTTACCCCCGTCCTTGCTCTCCGACAGCATTTCCGATACGGCGTAAACGTGGTCGGGATTGCGCGGATCGACGGCGATGTGCGTGAAGTAGAACGGGCGCTGATCCACGAGCGTGTCGTCGCTGGTCATCGTCCAATGCGCGCCGGCGTCGTCGGTGCGCCACAGGATACCACCCTTGGCTTCGATCAGCGCAAAGACGCGCTTGGGGCGGCTGGGCGCGATTGCCAATCCGATCCGCCCGGTATAACCCGACGGAAGTCCGCCGCCTTGCAGGCGTTTCCAGGTGCGCCCGCCGTCGGTGGATTTATAGAGCCCGTCGTCCGGGCCGCCGCTCGAGAACGTCCACGGCACGCGACGAAACTGCCACATGCCGGCGTAGACGATATTGGGATTCTGCGGGTCGATCGCGACGTCGCTGGCGCCGCTCGACGGCCCGAGGTAAAGCGTCTTGCTCCACGTCGCCCCTCCGTCGAACGTCACGTAGACGCCGCGATCGGGCGAGTCTTTGAAGGGGTCGCCGAACGCGCCGACGATCACGTGCCGCGGGTTACGCGGATCGATCGCGATCCGCGAGATGCTCCAGACGCCGGCCAACCCGACCCGCCGCCACGTCTTGGCGCCATCAGTCGTCTTGTAGAGGCCATCACCATAGCTGACGTCGTTGCGCGGATTCGCCTCGCCGGTGCCGGCCCAAACGACCATCTCGTTGGTCGGGTCGATGGCGACGGCACCGATCGCGCCAACGCTCTGCTTCTCAAAAACCGGCGACCAAGTCGCGCCGCCGTTGATGGTCTGCCAAACGCCGCCGCCGGCAGTTCCAAGATAGTAGAGCTGATCGTCTTGCGGCGTTCCGGCAACCGCCGCGATGCGTCCGCCGGCAACCGCCGGACCGATCGAACGCCAAGCAAGGTTCGCGTACGCCGCAGCCGCGATGACTAGTGTTGAGAGCATCATCATAGCGCCGTAACGGTTTTGACGGCCGGTAGCGTCTTCATGCCGGCATGCTGCAACGCGGCATTCACGCTTGGCAGCACGTTGAGAACGAAGGCATTATAACGGGCAACGCCTTGGCGATATTCGACCCCGACGCGAGCGAGGAAGTTTACAACCGGCGGCGTGATCAGACCCTGCGCGTTACCGAAGGCGCTCAGCAAGTCTTCGTGGAGCCTGCCTTCGTCCTCGGTGCCTTCTCCGCGCAGGTTTACTGCGAGCGAATCGAAGAGCGTCTTGCGCGCGGCCGCGGCCGACTCCAACTGAGCGGCAATCACGGTGTTGTTTGCCTTCTTGGCTTCGGTCGAAGCCGCGTCCATCGCTTTCTTCAGGTCGTCGAGGTTGTTGAGGATCGTATTAACCTGCGAAAGGCGCGCCATCTGACGCATCGCCTCATCGAATGTGCGCTGGTACTCGGCCTGCGTAAAACGCGAGCGCGGATCGGGCTCGACGCGAAAACGCTGTACGTAGGTGCGACCTGAGAGCGTCATGCGGGCGGCGTAGTTTCCGGGTACGACGCCCGGTCCGGTACTCGGATTCAAGAAATCGCTCACCGCGCCGGTCCACTTCACCGGTGGATTGACGGTAAAGTCCCACGTGTACCGATTCAGGCCGACTTTATTCGTGATGTACGGCTCATCCATACCGTGTACTTTGTGCGTCCCCGAGATGGTGCGGATCACGCGGCCGCTCGCATCGAGGATCTCGAGCGTCGGCGCGCCCTTCTGCACCTGACTCTGATAGAACGTGATCGTAACGCCTAAGGGCGGATTGTCGGCAGCGTAGTTGGTATACGTCCCCTCGTCATTGGAGTGCAGGGTCCACTCGTAGCCGGTACGCGGCGGGAAGAGCCACGTGCCGTGCGCCTGCGCCTGTTGGAGCTGCTGCACCGGCGTCATGTCGTCCATGACGTACACCGAGCGTCCGTGCGTCGCGATGACGAGATCGTCGTCGCGGCCTTGCATGCGAATATCGTGCACCGAGGCGGGCGGGAGATCGTTATTGAATTGTTGCCAGCTCGCTCCGCTATCGAATGAGATCCAGATGCCTTCCTCGGTTCCGAGATAGACGAGATTGCGATCCCGAACATCCGGGCGAATTGCACGGACCCACTGATCGAGCGGCAGTCCGTTCACGATCTTCGTCCAGCTTCGGCCGAAGTCGTGCGTGACGTAGGCGTAAGGTGCATTGTCGCCCATCATGTGCGCGTCGCAGATGGCGTAGGCGGTGCCGTCGACGAGCGTCGACGGAGCGACGGTGGCGAAGCGGCCGAACTCGGGCGCGCCGGCCGGGGTGACGTTGGTCCAGTGCTTGCCGCCGTCGCGCGTCAGTTGGATCAGGCCATCATCCGTGCCGACCCAAATCTCGCCCCGCGCGCGCTGCGATCCCTCGATGTCGAGGATGGTATCGCTATATTCCGCGCCCGAAACGTCGTTGATGATCGGGCCGCCCGCCGGGATCTGATGCGACTTGAGGTTGCGCGTCAAATCCGGGCTGACTACCGTCCAGCTGCGCCCGCGATCGGTCGTCTGAAAGATGACGTTGCCGCCGTACCACCCGATGACTTTGCCGCCGCGCGCGCGCCAGGGTGCAAACGCGATCGGCGACTCCCAGTTGAATCGGTACTTGCTGGTCGCGAGGTTCCAGGACTGACTGCCGAGCGGAAAGTAGGGCTGTCCGGACCACCCATCTTGCGTGACGCGATTGTAGATGGTAAGCGCGCCATCTTCGGCATCCGACCAGATCCAGTTCGGATCGTCGGGCTCGGGAACGGCCCATTCGCCGTCGCCGCCGCTGGTGACGATCCAGTACTTGTTTTGAAT
Source organism: Vulcanimicrobiota bacterium (assembly GCA_030043675.1). Lineage (GTDB taxonomy): Bacteria > Vulcanimicrobiota > Vulcanimicrobiia > Vulcanimicrobiales > Vulcanimicrobiaceae > Cybelea. The sequence continues at coordinate 1,419 of JASHXG010000258.1, read as the reverse complement.
TCCCGATGGGTCGAGCGAATTGGACGGACCGCACCAGGCATTGTTGTCTTGCAGTCCTACGCAAACCGTGTACGGGTTGTCGCTGCCCAGGCCAACCCGGTACGCCTGGCCGATCGGAAGGTTTGCCGAGAAGAACCAATTCTCGCCGCCGTCGAGCGTGAGCGCGAAGCCGCCGTCTCCTCCCAGCATGATGCGTGAGGGATCGTTGGGCGCAATCCAGATCGCGTGGAAATCGCTGTGAACGTCGGGCGCAAAATCTTTGAATGTCTGACCGGCGTTCGTGCTTACCAGGGTTTGGAACGAGATCGCGTAGACCCGGTTGGGATTGTGCGGATCGACCTCGAGATGGCTGAAGTAGAATGGACGCGCGTCGGCTCGCGTGTCGTCGCTGACCATCTTCCAGTTCGCGCCGGCGTCGTCGGAGCGCCAGACCACGCCGTCCTTTGATTCGATCACCGCGAAAACGCGGTTCCCATTGCTCGGCGCGACGGCCAGGCCGATCCGCCCGATCGGCGCGCCGGGGAGCCCATGCCCCTCGAGTTTGGTCCAGGTGGCGCCGCCGTCGGTCGATTTATAGATACCGTCCTCCGTACCACCGCTGGTGAAGGTCCACGGACGCCGCTGGAACGTCCAGATGCCGGCATAGATCACGCTCGGATCCTGCGCGTTCATCGCGAGGTCGGAGACGCCGCTCTGGGGTCCGACGTAGAGCGTCTGCTTCCACGTCTTCCCGCCGTCATTGGTGACGTAGACGCCGCGATCGGGACTGTCGTTGAAGACGTCGCCCAACGCGCCGACGATGACGTGGTCGCGCCGGCGCGGATCAACGAGGATGCGCGAGATGTATTTGGTGCCTTTCAAACCGACGTCGGTCCAGGTATCCCCGCCGTCGGCCGTTTTGTAGACGCCGTCGCCGTAGCTTACGTCGTTGCGTGGATTTGCCTCACCGGTCCCAACCCAGACGGTCTTCTCGTCGGACGGATCGATCGCGATCGCGCCGATCGAGGCGACGTCTTGCTTGTCGAAAACGGGATCCCACGTCTGGCCGCTATTGGCCGACTTCCAAACTCCGCCGCCGGCGGCTCCGAGGTAGTAGAGCTTTGGATCCGCCGCCGTGCCGGCCACCGCCGCGACGCGGCCGCCGCCGGCAGCCGGTCCCATCTCGCGCCAGCTCATGTTCGCAAATGGCGGTCCCGGCGTCGGCGTAGGCGAGGGTGATGCTGAGGGTGAGGGTGTCGGCGTCGGCGCCGCATCTACCGGGGTGCGTCCGAACATCAAAAAGCTCGCCACCGCGCAGACGGCGAGCAACAGCCGGCGTTGCTTCACAAGAGAACCTCCTAAGATACGAGAGAACCTCCTGGGTGACGATGGTAACGGGATGCGGTTTCTGAAATCCTGCGCTCTCGCAGTCAAAGAAGT
>JASHXG010000257.1 GCA_030043675.1 Vulcanimicrobiota bacterium | reverse complement strand
TGCGCGCTACTCCTGATTGCCGCGCTCGCGGCTTGCGGCAAACACGCCGCCCCGGCCGCAGCGCCGCCATTTGTCCAGACAACGGTCGCCTCGTTCGGCGCGATCCAGCCCGCCGCGAAGCTCGCCGGAATCATTGCACCCTATCAAAACGTCGCCATCCAAAGCTCGCTGACCGAACCGGCCGACGCCGTCTACGTCCAAGAGGGCGACCACGTCCGCGCCGGTCAGTTGCTGGCGCGCTTGGACACTGCGGATTTGGAGTCGGAGCTGCAATCCGATCTCGCGACCGCGAACAGCAATCATGCCAATACCGTCCATACGGTCTATCAGGGTGGACTCTCAATCGCACAAGGCGTCGACACGCTGCGCTCGGATCAAGCGGCCGTTCATCAAGCCCAGCAGACGCTTACCAACGACACGACCAACCTGACGCGCGATCAAAACCTCCTCAACCAGGGCTACGTCTCGCAACAGACGGTCGATTCCCAAGAGACGATGGTGCGCAACGACCAGCAAGCGCTCAACTCGGCGATCGCAACCTTGGCGGCTGCGCGCTCCAACGTGCTGGCCAACGGAAGCCTTTCAGGCCAGGGACTTCAGGCCTCGGCGGTCGCGCAGTCCGAGGCGCAAGAGGCGGTCGCGCTCGCGCAAGCGCAGCAAATCCGGGTGCAGATCGCGAAGGCTGCAGTTGTTTCGCCGATCGACGGCGTCGTCGTCAACCGCAACCTGAATCCCGGCGAGTATCCCGGGAATCGCCAAATTTTTACGATCCAGCAGATGAATCCGGTTTACGCGGTGTTGTATGCGTCCTCGTGGCAAATCGCGGGCATCGTCAACGGCGCACCGGCTAGCATCACCACGTCGGACATCCATAAGAGTCAGCTGCACGGTCGCGTGGTGGGGGTGCTCAACCAGATCGTTCCCGGTTCGACGGATTTCATCGTGAAAGTGCTGCTCGCGAATCCGGGCTACAAGCTGCGCGGCGGCGCCGCAGTCCAGGGTAGCGTAGACCTGCCCGTGCTGCGCGGCGTCCGCGTGCCCGAGACCGCCTTCGTCGATGACAATCACGATTCGTTGATGACCGTCGGCTCCGACGGCACGGTGAAGGCCGTCAAAGTTACCGAAGTCGGCAATGATACTCAGACGTCGGTTGTTACCGGCATTCCCGCCGGAAGTCGCGTCGTGAGTAACGGCCAGGCCAGCGTCGGCGACGGCGAGAGGATTTCGTACCAGCAGTGAGCATAACGCGCCTCTTCATCAGGCGGCCGACACTCGTTTTCGTGCTCGTCGCGCTGATGATGTTCGCCGGTATCCTCTCGACGGTGACGATCGTCAAAGAGTATTTCCCGGACGTCACCCAGCCGACGATCACGATCCAGGCCCAGTACAACGGCGCGTCGGTGACCGAGATGCGCGACAACGTCGTGCAGCCTATCGAGCAGGCTTTGGCGGGAACGCCGGACTTACAGACGACCAACGCCGTCGTCCAACAGGGTAACGCCTCGATCACCGCCATCTTCCTTTTGACCTCGGACGAGGCAACGGATCTTGCGCTGGTGCAGAAGGCCTTGCAGTCGGCCGAGAGTGAGCTGCCGCAGAATATGCAGGCGCCGACGGTCAGCATTCGCGACCCAACCGAGACGATCGTCGTGACGTTCGCACTCTACTCCAACAAGCTTTCGTTGGCGAACTTGTCGCTGTATGCGCAGAACGTCATCGCGCCCGACGTCGAGCAAGTGCCCGGGGTCTCGTTCGCCAACGTGGGCGGCGTCGTTACGCCCGCGTACGAGATCGAGGTCGATCCGAACAAGCTCGCGGCGGCCAACCTGACGATGAGCGACGTCATGAACACGGTACAGGCGGACAACCAGCGTGTGCCGGGCGGTTTTGCGTACGAGGCAAATCGGCAGACGACGATCGACGTGCGGGGCGACGTCCAAAACGTACAGACGATTGCCAATCTAGCGATTATTCCCGCCGTTCAAGCCACTGCGTCGACGCAGACGGCCGGCCAGGTCGCCAATAATGCCGCCGGGCTCTCGACGCTACCGGGGACCGTCAATCCTTGGACGGCGAGCAATGAGGTCGTCCGGATCGGCGACGTTGCGACGGTCACCCAGGGCTACGAGCCGCGCCAGCAGTTCGCGCAGATCAGCGGCCGGCCGGGGCTCTTTTTCTCGGTTCAGAAGGCTGCCGATGCCAGCGAGGTCGACGCTTCGAACGGCGTCCTCAAAGCGCTTCCTCAGATCAGGAAGCAGTTCCCGGACATCCAGTTCCAGGTCATCAACGTCCAGTCGCGCTTCACGGAGCAGCAGATCGACATCGTCGTGCGCACGCTGATGGAGGCGATCCTCCTGACCGGCCTGGCGATGGTCTTCTTTCTGCGCTCGTGGCGAAGCGCCGTCGTGGTCTGCATTTCGATTCCCACCTCGCTCGCGATCGCCTTGACCGTGATGCGGCTGATGGGTTTGACGATCGACGTCATCTCGCTGCTCGGCATGTCGCTGGTGATCGGCATCTTGGTGGACGACTCGACCGTCGTCTTGGAGAATATCGAGCGCCACTTCACCGAGCTGAAGCAGACGCCCGAGGACGCCGCCGTCGACGGCCGTCAGGAGATCGGCGCCGCCGCGGTCGTGATCACGCTGGTGGACGTCGTCGTCTTCGTTCCAATCGCGTTCATCGCCGGACAAGTCGGTCGCTTCCTGGTCGAGTTTGCGATCGTGGTCGTCATCTCGACGCTAACGTCGCTCTTCGTCTCGTTCACGGTGACCCCGGCGCTCTCGGGATTATGGGCGCTGCGATCGCACTGGAAGCCGTGGAAGATCGTCGACATGTTCGGCAACGCGTTCGACAACATCCGCGAATGGTATGCGCACAAGGCGCTGCCTTGGGCGCTCTCGCATGGGGGCATCGTCGCCCTGTTCTGTGCCGGGACCTTCGTAGCGGCAATGTCGCTCGTTCCGCTGGGCGTGGTCGGCGAAGAGTTCGTGCCGGCTGCGGATCGCGGCGAGATCTACATTCAGCTGACCTACCCGATCGGCACGCCGGTCGAGACCGTCAGGAAAGCCGTCTTCGCGTTCGAGAAGCACGTCGACCAGCAGGCTGACATCTACCATGAGACCACGATCGCGGGCGCGTACTCGGCGTCCTTCGGCGGGTTCGTCACGCAGAGCAACGTTGGTCAGATCCACATCTTTCTCATCGACGACCGCAAGCACTCGACGGCCTGGTGGGTCCACGCGTACGAGCAGCTCGCGAAGCAGTATCTGCCGCGCGACGTCGTCTACTCGGTCGTCCCCTCGACCAGCACCAGCGGCGGCAACGCCCAGCCGATCGATTTCCTGGTCTCCGATCTGACCGGCGGCGATCCCACGCCGGAGGCCGTGAAGGTCCTCGACTTGCTCGAGAAGACGCCGGGAGCCACCAGCGTCAACAGCAGCGGCACGCTGCTCGGCCCTGAGATTTCGATCGAGTTCGACCGCGAGAAGGCCCAGGCGCTGGGCGTCGATCTCGGACAAGCGGCCGAGGCAGCCGGCGCCGCCTTCGGGGGCGACATCGCCACCCAGTTCGAAACGAACGCGGGCCTCGAGTACGTTCAGGTGATCTATCCCCAAGCGGACCAGACGAGTCTGGCGACGCTGCGCGACTTGCCGTTACGTGCCACGGACGGTTCGATCGTGCACTTGGGCGACATCGCGAGCTTCGTATCGACGCCGACGGCGCCGTTGATTACGCGCACCGATCGGCGTAACGTCATTCACGTCGATGCCAACGTGGCGGCAAACTCGTCGCTCGCAAACGTAGAGAACAAGTTCTTCAAGACGCTGCCGTCGTTGCGTCTTCCACCCAACATCACGGTGGCTGGGGCGCCGCTCGGGCAGCAGGACTTTATGCATCAGACGCTGGTCGGCATCGGTGCGTCGATGATCCTTTCGATCATCCTCGTCTTTCTCTTGATGGTGGCGCTCTACAACAGCTACATGTCGCCGTTCATCATCATCTTCTCGGTGCCGGTCGCCGCGATCGGGGCCCTCGGCGCGCTCGTCATCACGCACAAGACCCTCAACCTCTTCTCGCTGATCGGTACCATTCTGCTGATCGGCATCGCGACCAAGAACGGCATTCTGCTCGTCGACTATGCCAACACGCTGCGCGAACGCGGCCGCACCAAGCTGGCGGCCATCAAGGAGAGCGCCTACACGCGGTTCCGGCCGATCATCATGACCAGCTTCTCGGTGGTAGCCGGTAACATTCCGCTGGCGCTTGCGCTCGACCCAGGCTCGGGCTCGCGCGCCAGCCTCGGCATCGTCATCATCGGCGGCGTCCTCAGCTCGCTCGTCCTCACGCTGGCGCTGATCCCGAACATGTATATGTGGCTTGCGCCGAGCGACGAGCGGTTCTCGCGCAACGGGTTGGTGCACGAGAAACCCGCGGAGCAGCCGGTGGCCGTCGAGCCGCACCCGGCTCGGAACTGATGGCCGAGCGCATCGCCTACTGGGCCTTCGGTCTGATTCTCGCCGGCGCGCTGGCCGCCGGCGTCGGCAAGCCGCTCGTCGCCGAGCGAGGCAGAAAGGTCGTTCCCGCCTTGGTCTCGGGCGCGGCGCTGTTGGGACTGGCCTTCGGCTGGGCGATCAACGCCTACATCGACTATGTGCGCGCGTCGGCCACGCTGCACTATTAGGGTGCCGGCGACGGACTCTCCAACGGACTCGACGACGGACTCACGGCGCTTGGCGCCGGCGTAGCGGCCAAGCGCGGGTCCGGCGCCTCGGCCGGAAAGGCGAAGTCGCTGAACGTCAGCTCGGCAATCGATTTGAAGCTTCCGATAAAGGTGTGCTGGGTCGCGGTGAACGTTGCGTGAACGAGAACCCAGTAGCCCTGGATGACCTGATAGTCGAAGGTAATCGTCTCGTCGTCACCACCGGTCGCGCGCATCTCGATGTGCGAGGGAAGCCGGCTCTGCGGGTCCTCGATGATCTCCGACGGGTAGAGTCCGGGTCGCATGCGCGCGGTGGGCTCGATCAGCAGGTGCAACGCGTTCTCGGTCGAGTCCGGAGCGTAGCGCGCCGCCCAATAGCTGCTGTAGGGAACGACGGCGTCCACGTTCGGCTCGGGCGCCGGGGTCGTGAAGACATAGGGTCGTCCCTGCTGCACGGTGATGTCGATCTTCTTGGGATTGGCGAAGTAGCGGTACCCAAACGCCGACAGCGGATCGAAGTAGGCGACGACCGGGAAGGCCTGACCGGTCCGTACGGCGCCCTGCGGCAGATCCTGCATCACCGCGAAGTTGTCGGCGACGCGTACCGCGACGGAACGGTTGATATTCTCCGAGCGACCCATCGACGGCACGCTGATGTGGGTGTGCTCGGTGTAGGTCATATAGACCGGCGCGTTGCTCGTGAAGAATGCGGTCGTGCGGTTGACCAGGATCGCAAACGCCAGGTCGGCGGTCATCATCATCGTGGCGCCATCGCTTCGCCGGAGGGAAGAGAAGTACCGGTCCGTTAACTTCGCTTGCAACGATGGTCGAAGTAGACGAAGCATTGGCTGCACGGGTGATCGAGCTGCGGCGCGCGATTCACCGCCGCCCCGAGCTCGGCTTTGAGGAGCACGAGACGGCTGCCATCGTCGAACGCGAGCTGGACGAGCTGCAGATCGAACATCGCCGCCTCGCCCGAACCGGTGTCGCCGGCGTCATACGCGGCGAGCAGCCTGGCCACGTCTGCGCCTTGCGAGCCGACATGGACGCCTTGCCGATCGGTGAGCGCACCGGCCTGCCGTTCGCCTCTGAGATCGCGGGCAAGATGCACGCCTGCGGACACGACGCGCATACGGCGATGCTGCTCGGTGCGGCGCGCCTGCTGGCGGCGATGCGTCCGCAGCTCGCCGGCACTGTAGTCTTGATCTTTCAACCGGCCGAAGAAGGACCAGGCGGCGCGCAACCGATGATCGATGAAGGCGTGCTCGACACGCCCAAAGTCGAAGCGATCGCCATGCTGCACGTCGATCCTCGACTCGACGTCGGAACCGTCGGGATCACGCCCGGTCCCGTCAACGCCTCGACCGACGAGTTCTACCTGACGGTGCGCGGAAAGGGTGGGCACGGCGCCTATCCGCATACGGCCGTAGATGCGATCCCGGCTTCGGCCGCGATCGTACTCGCTCTGCAGAACATCGCGGCGCGCGAAACCGATCCGCTCGAAAGCGTGGTGGTGACCGTTGGGACGATTCGCGGCGGGTACCGCAACAACGTTATCGCCGACGAGGTCGATCTGAGCGGTACGCTGCGCGCCCACGACCTGAAGGTTCGCGACGCAATCGAGCGCCGGCTGCGGCGCATCGTCGACGGTATAGCAAGCGCGTATAACGTGCAGACCGAACTTCAAATCGTGCACGGCTACCCGCCGGTCGTTAACGATCCGCAACTCGCGGAACGCTTTGCGGAGTATCTCCGCGAGCACAGCCGAATGGCCGTCGCAAGGCCGGCCCCAACCATGGGGGGCGAAGATTTCGCCTATTTCGCGCAGCGCGTTCCCGGCGTACACGCACGCTTGGGCGTGCGCAGCGAAGCGGCTGGAGCGATCCACCCCGGACACAGCGCGCACTTTCGCATCGATGAAGCCGCGTTACGCGTCGGCGTCGAAACGCTCGTGCTCTTTGCGACGGGCGTGGGGAACGGTGAAATCGGTTTATAACCGTCCACAACATGTTGTGGATACATTTTGGAGAGGATACAATAGGTCGCGCCGTAGAATAAGAAATTAACTATGGCGGTCGTAACCGACGCCTTCTCACAGCCGGGGCTGAATTCGCACAGCGCAAGCCTCGACGTCGACTGCTCTGCGGAGGAAGCATTCCGGCTGCTCTGCGCGGTTGAAAAATGGCCGGTCTGGCTGTCGTTCCTGCATAGTGCGCGTCGCGCCGCATCGGAGCCGCTGATGCTCGGGAGCGAGGTGATCGTGCGCTCTTGGCTGCCCGGCGACGAAGAAGAGCTCTACGAAGTCGATGCGTTCATCACCAACTACCACTTGTCGCTCGTAGGCGCGTACTCGCTGCGAC
>JASHXG010000256.1 GCA_030043675.1 Vulcanimicrobiota bacterium | reverse complement strand
CCTTCGACAGGCTCAGGATGACATTTCCTTTGGGCGGGTCGTCACGCGTTCGATGCGTTTGCCCTGCGGGCCCACGTGGACGATGCGTTGCACGAAAACCCCGGGAAGATGCACGCTCTCGGGGTCGATGGCGCCGGGCTCCACCAGCTCCTCGACCTCGGCAATCGAGATTTTGCCGGCCATCGCGCAGAGCGGGTTGAAGTTGCGCGTAGCCTTGTGGAAGATCAGATTGCCGCTGCGGTCGCCGATCGACGCGCGTACGAGGGCGAAGTCGCAGATGATGGCGCTCTCGAGCACGTACTCGCGCCCGTCGAAGACGCGGGTCTCTTTTTTCGGCGAGGCGAGCGCGACGCTGCCGTCGGCCCGATAGCGCCACGGCAGGCCGCCGTCGGCTACCAGCGTACCGTCGCCGGCCGGCGTATAGAAGGCCGGAATGCCACAGCCGCCGGCGCGCAGGCGCTCGGCCAGAGTTCCTTGCGGGACCAGCTCGACCTCGAGCTCACCGTGCAGAAACTGGCGCTCGAACTCACGGTTCTCGCCGACATACGAGCCGGTGGCTCGCGCGATGCGTTTGTGGTCCAGCAGGACTCCCAACCCCCAACCGTCGACGCCGCAGTTGTTTGAAACGGTCTTCAGATCGGTCGCACCTTGCTCCAGCAATGCCTCGATCAAATTGTGCGGAATTCCACTCAGGCCGAAGCCGCCGACCGCAATGGATGCGCCGTTGGGAATGTCCGCGACGGCCTCGGCACAGGAGCCGTAAACCTTCTCCATGGCGCTCTAATGCGCCGACGGAATGCGCGCCGCCTCCGTGGAAGAGTTTGCACTATGACAGAGGAGGAGATGATCCTCGCGGTCGTGCGCGAGCTGGTCATCGAGAAGGTCGCGCCGCGCGCCGCCGAGATCGACGCGAGCGGCGAGTTCCCGTGGGACATTAAAGAACTCTTCGCGGAGAACGACTTGCTCGGGATCCCGATTCCGGCCGAATATGGCGGCCTCGGCGGCACGTTCCTCACCTACGTCAAGGTCGTCGAAGAGATCGCCAAGGCATGCGCGTCGAGCGCGTTGATCGTCGCGGTACAGGAACTCGGCATGCTGCCGATCGTGATCGGCGGTAACGAAGAACAGAAGCGCCGCTTTCTGCCGAAGATCGCATCGGGCGAACACCTGGTCGCCTACGCACTCACCGAAGTCTCGAGCGGTTCCGACGCGCTCGGCTCGATGCGAACGCGAGCCGAGAAACGTGGTGACGCCTATCTGCTCAACGGTCAAAAGATTTGGATCACCAACGGCAGCGTGGCCGATGTGGTCTGCGTCTTTGCGGTGACCGATCCGCAGGCCGGCTCACGCGGCGTGAGCGCATTCGTGCTCGAAAAGGGGATGCCCGGATTCTCGGTGGGCAACGTCGAGAAAAAGATGGGCATTCGCGGATCTCCGACCGTCGAGCTGGTCTTCAACGACTGCGAAGTGCCGGCAGCCAATCGCCTCGGCGAAGAGGGCGAAGGCTTTAAGATCGCCATGAAGGTACTCGACAAGTCGCGCCCCGGCATCGCCGCGCAGGCGCTCGGCATCGCGGCCGGCGCGTTCGAATACGCGACCAACTACGCAAAGGAGCGCGTCGCGTTCGGCAAACCGATCGGTCACCACCAAGGCGTCGGTTTCATGCTTGCAGACATGAAGACCGAGGTGGAAGCGGCACGCCTACTGCTCTACGAAGCAGCGCGCCGGTGTGACGCAGCAAGCTCCGACGTGACTCTCTGGTCGGCTTTAGCCAAGCTGAAATGCGGCGACGTTGCGATGTCGGTTACCACCGACGCGGTGCAGGTGCTCGGCGGCTTCGGATACTCCGCCGACTACCCCGTCGAGCGAATGATGCGCGACGCGAAGATCACGCAAATCTACGAAGGCACCCAGCAGATCCAGCGCCTCGTCATAGCCCGCGCGCTTGTCGGACGATAGCTTCTTGAAAGTGCATCGAAATCAACTTTCGAATGAAATTATCGTGAAGTCGCTTGACCGCGCGGCAGTGCGACCTTAGACTTTCCGGTATTCGTTAAGCAGCTTCAGAGGTGCGGCGGGATGAACGGCATGCGATGCTTGCCCCTTACCTTAATTGCGATTGCGCTCGCAGGATGCAGTCAGAGCGCGTTGGTTGACAGCGGCCAGGCGCCTCAAAACCCGCTCCCCGAAAATGGCTCCGCTCAAAACCAGCCGCTCCACAACGAAGCGCTGGTCCGAGGCCGCTCCAGCCGGCCCGCCCTAACCGGCGGACCTTCGTCGAAGATCTCTCACGTCGTCGTCATCGTGCAGGAGAATCGATCGACCAACGATCTCTTCAACGAGTTCCCCGGCGCCGATACGGTGCGCATCGTGCAGCGCGCTCACGGACGTCCGCTGCATCTTCTCCCCGAGCTCCTGACCGCTCCGTACGACATCGATCACACCCATCTGGCCTTTGAGCTCGAGTATAACGGCAATTGGTCTGAGGTCGCGACCAAGTGCAACAAGCACGCAATCTGTCCGCCCAGCGCGGTGCGACCTTTCGGTTACGTTCCACAAAGCGAGGTCGAGCCGTACTACGTCATGGCAAGCCGTTATGCGTTCGCGAACGATATGTTCCAAACAAACGAAGGCCCGAGCTTCCCGGCCCACCAGTACATTCTGAGCGGAACCTCGACGATCAGCAACGGCTCAACGATCCGAGCCGCCGAGAATCCGTTGACACAGCAAGGCAAGCTCACCGGCGGCTGCGACTCGCCGCCCGGATCGCAGGTCGTCGTGATCGATCCGGACGGGCAAGAAAATATGAAGGTCTACCCCTGCTTCGATCGCAACTCGTTGATTGCGCTGATCGAGGCACGACCGCTGAGCTGGAGCTACTATCAGGCGGGCAACGGGGCGGGGCTTTGGCACGCACCCGACGCAATCTCGCCGGTTCGCTATAGCCGCGAGTTTTCCATCGACGTCATCTCTCCGCCCACGCGGATCCTCACAGACATTTCGAAGGGAGACTTAGCCAACGTCGTTTGGGTCACGCCGACCGCGGCCGCATCCGATCACGCCGGCGTTACGAACGGCTCGGGCCCATCCTGGGTAGCGTCGGTCGTCAACGCGATCGGAGAGAGCAAGTACTGGAACACTACCGCGATCTTCCTCACCTGGGACGACTGGGGCGGCTGGTACGACCCGGTCCAGCCTCTGGAGCGCAACTCCTACGAGCTCGGATTCCGAGTGCCGTTGCTGGTCATCTCTCCCTACGCCAAGCAGCACTACATATCGGAAAAGCAGCACGAGTTCGGCAGCATTCTGAAGTTCACCGAAGAGGTGTTTGGTCTGCCGTCGCTCGGTACGACGGACGCCGAATCGGACGATCTCTCCGATTGCTTCGACTTCTCGGGGCCGCCCAGCAAATTCAGACCGATTCCCGCGCCGCTGCCGCCGAGCTACTTTTTGAGGCAACCGGTCTCGAACGAGAGCCCCGACGACGACTACTAGCAGCCCTACAGCGCGCTCTTCCAGAAGTTGAGCATGTGCGCGTAGACGGAGCGGCGCTGCGGCAGTCCGGCGATCGAGTGCGTCTTGCGCGGATAGGGATAGAAGAGCACCCGCGATTCGTGAGCCAGAATGAAGCGCTGGATGAGCTGCATCGTGTTGGCCATGTGCACGTTGTTGTCGGAAGTGCCGTGCTGGATGAGGAGCGGGCCATTGAGGCTGCCTGCGGCATTTAGCACCGAGCTGCGCGCGTAACTCGCGGGATTATCCTTCGGCAAGCCCATGTAGCGCTCGGTGTAGATGGTGTCGTAGAAGTGCCAATCGGTAACCGGCGCCACCGCTGCGCCGGCTTTGAAGAGGCGGCTGTGGGTCATCGCGTAGCAGGTTAGATAGCCGCCGAAACTCCAGCCCCAGATTCCGATTCGCGCCGGGTCGACGAACGGCAGCGTGGCAAGATAACGCGCCCCGATCTCCTGACCGAGAAGCGACCCCGGCCCGAAGTTGTGGAAGAGCAGTCGCACGTGCACGTCGCTGTCGACCTGCGAAGCGGGGCCGTCGATCGAGAAGACGACGATGCCTTCGCGCGCCAACAGTTGATCGTAGAGGCCGCCGAAGCGATCGGCGGTGGTCGGCGCATCGGGTCCGCCGTAGACGTACATGACGACCGGATAGCGTTTCGACGGATCGAAGCCGGGAGGTTCGAGCATCGTCGCATCGAGCGGACCGTAGCTCGAGGGAACCTCGAGCATCCGGACCGCCAGCAGCTCCGCTTTTAGCGTCGCGCTCTCGGGCGCGAGCGTTTTACCGGCGCGTGATGCGGTCGTCACGAGCTGGGCTTGGGGCGGATCGTTGAGGCGGCTGTACGTGTCGACGAAATGGTCGAAGTTCGGCGCGAAGGCGCCGTCGTGCCAGCCCGGCGAGGGCGCGAGGTTGCGCACGCCCTGCCCCGATCGGCTCGAAGGAGCGAGTGAGATCGCGAGCAGCGAGCGATCGCGCCGTGTCGGATAGGCGGCGCGAATGTAAACGGTGCCGTCGCGAGCCACGCCGTAGAAGTCGGTAACGCGATAGGATCCGGTCAGTTTTCGCAGCGTCCCGTCGCCCGAGCGCAGGAAAATGCCCGCGGTCGGACCGCGATCGAGCAGCCAAATTGAACGCCCGTCGGGAAGCCAATGCGGGAGCGGCTGGACGTCGACCCAGGTGCGCGAGGTTTGCCGATAGGCGGTCACCGCGGCGGCGCCGGCGCTCGGCCAGAGATCGACCCGCATCGCGCGCTGCGGACGGTCGAGGATTTCGGCTGCGAGTGCGCCCGCAGGCCCAATCCAATCGAAGTTGGCGACGTACTCGTCGCGTCGCGCGGCATCGTAGAGGACCCGGTCGGCGCCGTTCCCCAAGTCGACCACGCGCAGCGCCACGCCCGGATTCGGCTCGCCGGCGAGCGGGTAGCGCGAGCTCTCGACCGCGTTGTTGATCGTGAGAAAGTCGACGATCGGAAAGTTCGTTACGCGCCGCTGGTCCATCGCGAGGTAGGCGATGCGCTCTCCGTCGGGCGACCAGCGGAAGCCGTGCTCGATGCCCAGCTCTTCGGGATAGACCCAGTCGAGCGTGCCGTTGAGGACGTCGTTGGGAACGCCGCCGTGGGTGATGCGCGCGATGACTGGGTGCGCGCGCAGCGTTGCCACATAGAGATCGGCGTTGTGCGCAAAGGCGATCGCGTTGCTGCGCGGCGACCAAATCGCAACGTCGACGTCGTCGGCGATCTTTTGCGGGCGAGCATCGTCAAGCCGCGCAACGTAGAGCCCGCCGCCGGCCAGCAGCGCCACCCGCGCTCCGTCGAA
>JASHXG010000255.1 GCA_030043675.1 Vulcanimicrobiota bacterium | reverse complement strand
GATCGGTGCCGACGCCTCGATGACCGTTGACTGGAACGGCGCGAAGACCGATGCGTCAATCGGTTCGTTAACATCGACCTTATCGACCGCAAGATGCAGATCAAACGGATGGTCCCCGCTGGAGTCAACCTCTTCAAACGGCACGAGCGCGCCATCGAGGACCCGGTAGTCGTCGTAGTCCAACGTTGCAATCGCGTCGCCGTCGGGATAGGACTTTTCGTCAACGAGCCAGGTCCTCGCGTCCAGCGCCACGCCGTAGGGCTCGCCGCCGGGCGGGGTAACGCGCAGTCGCCAGACCGCCCGGCCGTCGTCGAGCGTTCCACGTCCAAGCAACACGTCGTCTTCGGGATGGCGCGCAAACTCACCGGAATCGATGAAGTCTTCGGTGATTTGCCGGCGCGCCATCAAGCCGCGCAGGACGCGCACGTCGCCGTTCGCATTCTGAACGTATTCGTCGCCGTCGATGCGCAACGTTCGCTCGACGCGAATGCCGAGCGTCTCATCGTCGCGCTCGTTCTCTCCTTCTCGCCACGTACGGAAGGTGCCGGACACTCCCAAGCCGTCCAGGGTCCCCTCCGTTTGCAGAGTGTGTGGCACCGTGACGTGCAGGACGTGCAGCGCGTGCAGATGAGCGACCAGGATATCCTCGAGCGAAAGCCCGTCGCGCGCCTGTTCGGCCCAACCGCGTTGCGTCGGGAAAAGCACAAGGCACACTGCGATAACGACGCACAGGAGCGCCGCAGCACGCTCAGCGGAGGCGCTGCGCCTTGTACTTTTGTAAGCTGGCGATGACGTTTTGCACGTAGGCCCTGGTCTGCGCATAAGGCGGTACGCCGTCATACTTCGCGACGGCTGCCGGTCCGGCATTGTAGGCTGCGACCGCCCGCTCAACGCTGCCGCCGAACTGTCTGAGGAGTGCATGAAGGTAGCGAGTTCCGCCCCAGATATTCTGCGCTGGGTCGTAAGGATCGCTCACCCCGAGCGACGCGGCGGTCCGCGGCATGAGTTGCATTAACCCCTGAGCGCCCACGCTTGAGCGTGCCGAGGGGTCAAACCCGGACTCGTTGGCCACAATCGCCTCGATCAACGCGGGATCGAGCTTGCACGCACGGGCGCTTTCGGTAATGAGCCGCTCGATTTCCGGAGACGGCGATGGCATGCTTGCTTGACGATGCTTGTCGAGCGCCCTGCGCACCCCATCCTCGAAGATGGGGTTGGTGGTTGGCGCTAGCTCGACGATCTCTCGGATGCGACGCACCACGGCGTTCAGGTCGCTAACGATCTCCATCTGGCCCCTCCAAGCGCTCGGCGAGCGCAACAAGCTGTTCAAGCATGACGACGTTACCGCATCGATCGGCCCCCTGGCGGAGAAAGTCCTCAAGTTGCGTTTCGGAGGCGATCACCGCCCGGGCATATGGATCGGATGGCTCGACGCCCAGCGCGCGCGCATCGTCGACGCGCTCAAGCAGTGCGAGCGCGCGCCGCACTGCGCGTGCGGCTCGACGGTGCGGCTCGTTGGCAACGGATTCCATCGTTCGGCTCGTGCTCGCCGGAACGTCGATCGCTGGGAATCGTCCGGCGTCCGCGAAATCCCTCGAGAGTTGGATATGTCCGTCCAGAAGCGAGCGCACGGCGTCGCTTACTGGATCGCGATCGTCGCCGTCGCTCAGCACGGTAGCAATCAAGGTTACGGAGCCGCTGCGCAACGCTCCGGCCGGCTCAACCATACGCGCTAGCTCGGCGAAGACGCTCGGCGGATATCCCCCGCGCCCGGCGCTCTCGCCGGCGGCAACGCCGATCTCGCGCAGCGCCGCGGCAACGCGCGCGAGACTATCGAAGACGAGAAGCACGTGGAGGCCGCGCTGACGCAGCGCCGCTGCTTGCGCTATCGCGAGATGAGCGGCAGCAATTCGCTCGCCCGCGGGACGATCGCTGGTCGCGCAGACGATGGTTGTGCGCGGACCGCAGAGAGAGAGCCACCGCTGCGCTTCGCGCCCCCGCTCGCCAACGAGTGCAATGATGATGGCATCGGCAGCCGCGCCCTCGACAATCGACTCGATCAGCCTGCTCTTGCCAGTCCCCGGAGCGCCGAAGATGCCGATGCGGGCTCCGCGTCCAATCGTCAGCAAGCCGTCGATCGCGCGAATGCCGCTCCAGAGGGGCGTCGCGATCGGACTGCGTTCGTTTGGTTGCGGCGATCGGAGGTCCAGTTCAACGCGTCGTCCCTGTAATGCCGGTCCGCCGTCGAGCGGCTCGCCCCGAGCATCGATCGCGCGGCCGAGCGCACACATCCCAAGCGAATGATATCGAGCGGCGGTCATCGTGTCGCATTCGTCAGCAGCGCCTCGATGCGTGTGCGCAATCTCATGTCGATTGTTCCGCTTCGGAGTTCGATCTCGGCGTCGCCCCGTGCGAGACGATCGTCCGTGGCGAGCTCGACCCCAAGCGATTCCATCGCGCCGATCTCGTCGGAGCGTGCGCGAACCACCAGTACTTGTTCGCGCCCGAAACGCTCCACCGCATCAGCAACGACGGCGGCTAGATCAACCGGCTCGATGCGAAGCTCACGACCGAGCACGTCACGCACAATTGCCGGCAGAAGGCTTTGTACAGCAACTTCGAGAGCATCGACGAGCGCGGCTCGAAAACAGCGAACCGCAGACAGCGTCTCGGCGAGCTCATCCGAGGCTTGCGCGAATTGGGGACGTGCAACGCCAGCATCGACTCGTTCGATGGCGCAAGTCGGCGTTGATGGCACCGGAGGTTCCACCGGAAGCAGGAAGATGGCGAGCGGTACGAATTCGTCAGAGCTAAGCACGACGCTGCAATAGCTCCTCGGCATCGTCAAGCAGCGGCGAGTGTGGGCGTTGCATCCGTCGTACGATTGCCTCGCGTTCGTGCGGCGGGTAGAGGTCGAGCACGGCCGTCGCGGTCGCGGCCGGGAGTGCGCTGATGATCGCCGCTGCTGCATGCGGCGGTTCGTCGGCCAGCATGCCGCGAACGCGCGCCGGAGCAAAGTCGACCGCCGCCTTCGAGGCTCGATCGACGGCCCTCCCCTCGATCACTGATCGCAGCAGCGACACCGCCGGCGGAATTGCGAGGTGCGCGGTAATGACAAGGCCGATCGCCAGGATAACATCTGGCGCCAACGGCACGATCGTACCGTACAGCAGCCACCAAACGTCTTTGGGCTCCGGGGGCGTGTGATGAAAGTCGATTGCCTCAACGGCTAGGGTATCGCCGCGATTCGGGTCGTAACCGACAGTGGCGGCCGCTAGATCGCGCACCTTCGTCAGGTCGACTGCACTCGCTTCGTCGACAAAGACCGCGGTCGACAACCTCTTGAGCCCACCCGGCTGAGCCTGCGTAAGGAGCTCGCGCGTTTCGCTACCGCGACCCTCGTTCTCCTCGAGATGCCGGTACCGCTTGCCACCGCCGTCATAGCTCTCACTGCGCGACGCGCGCACGATCGCTTGCTCACCCAGTGGAGCTTGCCGCAAATCGCGCTCGGAGATCTGTTGACCGTCGTACTCGGCATGCACGCGCACGATCGTCGCTCCCTCGCCGAAAGCAGCATCGAGAGCCGACTGCAGCGAGCGCGCGAGCTCCGCGGCGTCGCCGTCTCCTGAACCATCTTCCTTCAGCGCGACCCCACGGTCGTCGAGTATCGTCACGTGTGCTGGCGAGAGATCGGCGACGCTCGCTGCCACGAAAGCCCGAACGCCCGCAATGGCGTCGCGAGAGAGCTCCGTCCCGGATCGCAGCCGCAGCCGTACGCTGGCACTCGCACCGCGAGCCGATCGGTCGGCGAACTCCGAGGTTTCCGCCGGTGCGACGATCACGCGCGCATCGTCGATGCCATCGATCCCACGCAAGCCTGCCTCTATGTCGCCGGCCAAACCGGCGCGGGTCTGCGCGTCGATGACCGTCTGCGGGGTGAGCACGCCGACGCTCGCGAGTGCTTCCCCGGTACTCTCATGGTGCTGATGCGGAACGCCGGCCAGCGACAGCCTAAGCAAAAGATCATTGCGTCGTCCGCTGTCGACAATGATATTGTCGGCCGCCGGAGTGAAGGCAACGTTCCATCCGGCCAACTGCTCTTGGACTTCGGCCAACTGCTCGGGATACAGCGGCGTTGCAAAGAGCGTCGTTCGCGGCTGACGAGCGAGGACTACTGCGAAAATAGCCAGCGCAATCACCGCTAAGGTGAGGGTGCTCGCAATGAAGCGCGGTATCTTTGGGAGGGTCTTCCAGCGACTCGACAGGTGGGGAAGCCAATACACGGCTTACACTTGCATGTTGAAGATGGATTGCAGCGCTTGCGCGGCTCGTTGCGCGGTCGCGGTCGCCACCGAAAGTGCGACATCGGCGCGCGCCCGTTCGTAAACGGCGGCTTGCAGCGTCCCGTCTCCGACGGCAAAAGCGTCCTCGGCGCGATCTGCGCCAGCGAGCACCGCGCCGATCGCATCGAGCGCCTGCGCGAATGCGTTGTCGTCACCCGCGGCTCTCCGCGGTGGAGGGGCGTCCGGAACGAGCAACTCGACTCTCATAGCCGCTCTAGCTCGAT
Source organism: Vulcanimicrobiota bacterium (assembly GCA_030043675.1). Taxonomy (GTDB): domain Bacteria; phylum Vulcanimicrobiota; class Vulcanimicrobiia; order Vulcanimicrobiales; family Vulcanimicrobiaceae; genus Cybelea. The sequence goes on along the minus strand of JASHXG010000255.1, from coordinate 1,513 downwards.
CGTCTTCTCGGCCAGCGTTTTGCCGACGTCGAAGATAGAAGCGTCGGACTCGTATGCTCGCGACGCGTTCATCGCTGCAATCATTTCCGTGAGAATGTCAACGTTGTCGCTGTGCTCGGTGCGCGTCCCGGTGAACTCGACCTGCGTCTCCCCATCAAGATTGTCGGTGACGCGGAACTCAGGAATCATGCGCGCATACTCGGCATCGGGACCGGCCGCTTCGGCGGCAGCTACGTTGCGAGCAGCGATGTCGAGTGCCGCTCGCTGCGCATCCATGCCGCTCGCTGCGGCATCGAGAAGATCGATCGTCATCGGCTGGCCGTCTTAATCGCTTCGAAACGAGCACGCTCCGCCGCCAGAAGCGCCTCGGCAAAGATTGCCGCCTGCGCAGCCTGCGCCATGGCAGCACCAGCTGAGCGGCCGCCGTCGCCGCCGGCGTTGGCGCGAGCGACGGCAGCCTGTGCCTCAAGCAGCCGGTCGCGGTCTGCTGCTAAGGCGTCACGGAGGGAATCGCCTACATCGAACATGCCCCCAGCGTAAGGGGGCGGAGTGACCGCGGCACATACGCGAGGTGGACGCAATGTGACCTGAAAAAGCTGTGAAGATGGGATGGGAAGGCCCTGATAACCGGGTAAGAATCCTGTGAAATCGCTTGGCAGCCGCCTGTCCGGGGCGATGAAAACCGGTTGCTTCGTTATATAATCACTCCGCAAAGGAGGAGTTCGTGCGTACTTTAAAAGCTCTACCCGCACTCATCGCAATCATATTTGCTATCGCTATTCCCGCGCCAGCGCCGGCGCAATTCGCCATCGGCATCGGCGTGACGATCGGGGCCCCGCCGCCCCCGATCCCGGTCTACGTCCAACCGCCGTGTCCCGTTCCCAACTACATGTGGACCCCCGGCTACTGGGGCTGGGGTTCGGGCGGCTACTATTGGGTTCCCGGAACGTGGGCCCCGCCGCCGGCCGTCGGCCTACTCTGGACGCCCGGTTACTGGGGCGCCATGGGCGGCGGCGGCTTCGGTTGGAACGCCGGCTACTGGGGACCGACCGTCGGTTTCTACGGCGGCATTAACTACGGCTTCGGCTACGGCGGCGTCGGCTTCGTCGGCGGCGCCTGGCAAGGCAGCCAGTTCGCCTATAACACCGCCGTGACCAACGTGAACACCAACGTGATTCACAACACTTACGTCAATAAGACGGTCGTCAACAACAACTACTACGGCGGCAACCGCAACAACCGCACCAGCTTCAACGGCGGTCCTGGCGGAATCAACTCGCGTCCGTCGTCCGCGCAGATCTCGGCGCGCCGGAACGGCCGTCCGCCAACGACCTATCAGAAGCAACAGGCGACGATCTCGAGCCAAGATCGCAATCAGCTCGCCTCGGTCAACCACGGCAAACCGTCGGTGACCGCGAGCCAGAGAGCCTTCAACAACTCGAACATGCCGCGGAACATGGCGCCGGTCACGACCGCTGATCGGCAAGCCGCGCAGCGGCAAGTCAAGACCGGC
>JASHXG010000254.1 GCA_030043675.1 Vulcanimicrobiota bacterium | reverse complement strand
GACGATGGAGCCGGCGCTCAAAACGATCGCGCGGACGACGTCGCTTTCGTCGCAGAGTCTCGTTCGCGCGGGCGTGACGAGCGACGTCTATACGTTCGACCCCGCGCGCCAGGAGGCAGCGGCGACGCTCAACGGCAGCGCGTCCCTCACGCAGGCGTACGGCGCAATCGCAAGCGCTCCCGGCGTCAGCCTTCCTTCGAACCAGCAAGGCTGGTATCAGATGCTCTACATTCGGGGCGGCGACCACAGCCAAGTCGCCTACGAGCTCGACGGGCTACCGATGACGCGGCAGTCCGATTTGGCGGCGATCGGAATGCTCAGCTCCCTTGGAAACCAGCAGGTGCAAGTTTATACCGGCGGAACGCCGGCGACGTCAAACTCGTCGGGACTCGCCGGATACGTCAGCCAAGTCGTCAAGACCGGCACTTACCCTGGCTACGCGACGGCGGATCTCGGCGTCGGCGGCCCCGCGTTCTATCACGCCGCAATCGTCGAGGTCGGCGGCGCTACTCCAGATCGGCTGTTCACGTATTATGCCGGCTTCGCAGGAACCAATCAAACCTATCGATTCGGAGATCAATTCGGCGGCGTGAGCGATCCGCTGTACTTTTATCCGTTCTTCGCCCCGACCGAGAATGCGATCTACAATCTGGACGACGGCAGCTGCGCGATCGGACCGCACCCGACATGTGCTGCGCCGAACTACGGCTTTGTCGCCGCACCCGGGAACGCCTACGAACAAGCCGCGAACTTCGATCGCGAAAATATCATCAACCTGCACTTCGGCATTCCCCATAAGGACTCGCCGTATAAAGATGACATCCAGCTCATGTGGAGCGCAGGCGGCATCGCCGATCAGATATACAGCTCGCAGAACGACATCGGATTCACGCCTGCGGTCTCCGGTGCCACCGGAATCCCATACCCTTTGCGTTACTTATCGTCCTACGTCTACACCGGCGAGCTGATGCAGGCGCCGAAAGCCGAGAATATCACGACGCAGCTGTTTCCCAATAGCCCCGTGCTGCCGCCGGCGAGCCCGCTCGCATCAAACAATCGCGACGGAAACTACAACGGCTTCTCGATCGAGAAGCTCCAATATCAAAAGACCTTTAGCGATCGCGCCTACTTGCGCGTCATTGCCTACGGCGAATACACCGACTGGTTCATCAGCGGGCCGAACAGCGCCACCATCCCCTTCGGCGCGACGCCGCCCGACCAAGAGTACATCGGGCACGTCTTCGGCACCAACCTCGTCTACTCGAATCAGCTCTCGCAGAAAAATCTGCTGACGGCCGAAGCTTCGGCGATGACGCAGAAGCTGCAGTCGTATAACGCCCAGTCAAGCTCGACGGATCCGTTAACCCCGAGTCTCGAGCCTACCGGGCTCGGAACGATCCTTACGAGCTACGGGACGCCCAACGGCCGCTGCTACAACTACCGAACGGGGCAGCCGTGGAGCTGCTTCGCGGCGGGCAGCCAGGGTGGTTGCCTCTCGGCATCAGCCTGCTACCCTGACGGCGGTCCTTCCGGGATCGATCTGGCACCGGGAGTTGCACCGGCGGGTTCGCCGGCGGCGCTCGCCGGCGCACGCTGGATGGTCACCGAAAACGGCGAGGCCGCGCAACTCAACGACGTGACGCCGGACTTTTCGTCGCTTGCGCTGACCGATCTGTGGCAGCCCAATGACCGTCTCGTCGTGAACGCCGGCATGCGGCTCGATCGTTTCGTCTATCTCATGCCCAGCCTCGAAAGCGGCTACCCCGCGAGACAGTTCTGGTTCGATGCGTTCGATAACGAGTATTGCGGCAAGCTCGGTCAACCGCCGCAGTATACCTGGAACGGCAGTGAATTCGTGGGATGTCAAACAGGCTACCTGCCGTTCGACGGCCCCGGCGTCGGTCTCTACAACGTCGGCGCAACTACGTCTTCCTCCGACGTGCTCCAGCCGCGCGCATCCTTTACCTACACCGTCAACAGTGACACCGTGGTGCGCGGCTCGTACGGGAAATACGCACGCGCCGATGGATCGGACAACTATCAGTACAACACGGTGCAGCAGAACCTGCCGGCGTTCCTCGCGCAGTTCTACCAATTCGGCTATCACACGCCGGACCACGACATCTCGCCCGACACTTCGAACAATCTCGACCTTTCGCTCGAGCATCACGTTAAAGGCACTCAGCTTTCGTACAAGCTCACACCGTTCTATCGCAACACGCAGAATCAGCTCCAGTACCAGATAATCAATCCCGAGGAAGGAATATATGCCGGCATGAACGTGGGACGCCAACAATCGTACGGCGTCGAGCTATCGGTCCAATACGGCGATTTGACGCGAAACGGCTTTTCTGCGCTATTCTCGTATACGCACACGCAAAGCGAGATTCGGTTCTACCCAGTCAACGGCGTGAGCGCGCTCGACTCGCTCAATACACAGATCGAACTCTACAACTCCTACACCTCGGCGTGCGCGGGCGTGACGAAAGGCTCCCCGAACTGGGTCGCCTGCGGCAGCGGTAGCTATGCCGGAAACGCTCGCGCTAACCTTCCGTATCAGCCGGCAGCGCCCAACGACGCCGCGACGATTCCGAATCCTTACTACCGCCAAGCGCTGCAGCCGTTGCTCGACGAGTCCGCTGAGTACGCGCCCTACGACCTCATTCCCGGCCCGTTCAGCGGTGCCAACGGCTATGAGGTCCCCGACGTTGCGACGCTCCTTCTGAACTACCGCCACAACAGACTCGCCGTTACGCCCTCGCTGCAGTTCGTCGATGGTTCGAGCTATGGGTCGCCGCTCGTCTGGCCCGGGTACGTTCCACAGTCGTGCACCGCTCCACCGTCACGGACGCCCTTGACGCCGGGCGCGTCCTGCAACGGCACGCTGCCCAACGGCCAATCGATCGGCGTGATTTTTCTCCCCGATCCGTACACCGGGAAGTTCGACGACCTGGGCGCGTTCGTTCAACCATCCGAGCTGTCGGCCAACCTGCAAGCCACCTACGAGCTCTCGCCGAAACTGACGCTGACGTTTCAAGCCGTCAATCTCTACAATCGATGCTTCCAGCGCGGGTACCCATGGGACAACTCGCTCACGTGCCAATACTCCGACCTGCCGTCGCAAATATTGGCGCCCAGCGGCAACTTCGTGAAGAACCCGCCGGTGCAACTGCGCTATCCGTACGGTACGTACTTTAACTGCAGCGGCGCGGGATATTCAGCCGTTCTACAACCGTTCAGCTTCTTTGCCGGCTTAGAGATACGGCTCTAAGCCGGCTGCGCTTCCGCTAGAGCCGTCGCCAGCTCCGCCACCGCCTCGCGGATGATCGGGACGTAGCGCGCGAACTCTCCCGCGGGATCTCGAAGCGCACCGGTCTCGGTCAACATCTCGTTGTCGAACGTGATGGCGGGCGCGGTCGCGGCGGCCTGCATCCGCAATCCTTCGAGAACCTGCCGCAGCTGAGCCGCGCACTTTACGCCGCCGTGATGCCCATAGCTGACGATGACGGCCGGCTTGCCGTTCCATTCCTTATAGAGATGGTCGAGGGCATTCTTGAGCGACGCCGGATAACCCCAATTGTATTGCGGCGTAACGAAGATGTAGCCGGTCGCT
>JASHXG010000253.1 GCA_030043675.1 Vulcanimicrobiota bacterium | reverse complement strand
GGCCTGGCTTCGATCGAGGAGCTCGACGCGCTGGCGCGATCGGTTGGATTTCGCATGGGACCCTTCGAGTTGATGGACTTGATCGGCCTCGACGTCAATTTGGCGACCACCGAGTCGGTCTACGCGCGCACCGGCGCCGCGCGGTTGGCGCCGCTCGAGTTGCAGCGGAGCATGGTCGCGCAAGGTCTCCTCGGGCGAAAGAGCGGCGCGGGATTCTACGATTATCGCGCCGGAGTTCCGGAACGTTTTGAGATCTCCATCGAATCGCCTCCGGTCGAACGCAACGCCGAGGAGATGGTCGCCATCGTGGGTTACGGCGGCCTGGCGGACGAGTTGGCCGAACTCTTGGAGCAGCGCTACGAGCGCGTGCAACGCATCGCCAGCGACGAGCTGCTCGACGAGCTTTCGCTCGACGCGACGCTCGTCATCGACGTCGGGAACGGTTCGAGCGATCGTGGTGAAGCGATCGCGGAGTTAGACACGCTGCTGGGCGGCGAAAGCATCTTTTTCGCCGACGCATATGCGACGGATCTCGCCGCGTGTGCGCGCCGCATGCGTCATCCGGAGCGCTTGGTCGGCTTCGGCATTCTGGCCTCGCTGGAAACGCAAAGCGCGGTCGAGATCGTGAACTCCGAGGCCGTTTCCGACGATGCTCTGGAGCTCGCCCAGGAGCTCTTCGCGTCGCTCGGTAAGGGCGTCGTGCTCCTCGAGGACGCGCCGGGTCTCTTTCTCGGCCGCGTCGTCGGTTCGATCGTAAACGAAGCGGCAATCGCGATTCACGAAAACGTCGCCTCTCCCGACGACGTCGACACCGCGATGCGACTGGGAGCCAACTATCCGATCGGACCGATCGCGTGGGGGCGCGAGATTGGCGGCGCGCGACTGACGCGCATCTTGAAGCGGCTCGCTGCCGCCGAGGGCGAGGCCTTTGCGCCGCATCGATCGCTGTGGGTCCTGGACGTCGAGGAAGCCCCCGAGCAAGAGGCTCCGATCTAGTGCTGGGAGAGTAAAAGATGCGCGAGGTTTGGGTGATCGACGCCGTGCGAACGCCGATCGGCCGTCAGCGGGGCGCGCTCGCCGGCGTGCGTCCGGATGATCTCGCCGCGACTGTGTTGCGCGCGATCGTCGAGCGGACCCGCATCCCGTCGCCGGCGGTCGACGACGTTTATCTGGGCGCCGCCAACCAGAGCGGGGAAGATAATCGCAACGTCGCGCGCATGGCGGTTCTCCTCGCCGGCTTGCCGATCGAGGTTCCGGGCGTCACGATCAACCGGCTGTGCGGTTCGAGCCTTCAGGCAATCAACTCGGCGGCTCAGGCGATCGCTTTTGGAGAGGGCGACGTTATGATCGCGGGCGGCGTCGAATCGATGACGCGCGCGCCCTACGTGCTGCCGAAGAGCGACGTTCCTTTCGACCGGCGGCAGCATCTCTTCGACACCGTGCTTGGCTGGCGGATGGTCAATCCGCAGATGCCGGCCCAATGGACGATTTCGCTCGGCGAGACGGCTGAGAACGTCGCGCAGCGGTACGGCATCGCCCGCCTCGAACAAGACCGGTTTGCTCTCTCTTCGCAGACCAAGTGCGCGGCGGCCGTGGCGCGCAACGCGTTCGGGGAAGAACTCGTCGCGGTCACGGTCGACCTCGCGCACGACCGGCGTCTATCAAAGGATGAACATCCTCGCCCCGAGACGACGATCGAAGATCTCTCCAAACTCGAACCGGCCTTTCGTTCGGGAGGAACGGTGACGGCCGGCAACTCGTCGGGCATCAACGACGGCGCCGCAGCGCTGCTACTCTGCGAGGCCGGCGCTGCACGTCGTCTTGGGCTGCGCCCGATGGCGCGCATCCTCGCATGCGCGTCAGCCGGGGTCGCTCCCGACGTCATGGGTTTGGGTCCGATTCCGGCCGTGCGCAAGACGCTCGCGCATGCCGGGGTGGATGTTGGACAACTCGATCTGATCGAGATCAACGAGGCATTCGCCGCGCAGTCGATTGCCTGCATGCGCGAACTGCAGATGGATCCGGCCAAGACCAACGTCAACGGCGGAGCGATCGCGCTCGGCCATCCGCTTGGGGCCAGCGGTGCGCGCATCGCGACGACGCTGCTGCACGAGTTGCGCCGGCGCGGCGGACGTTTCGGACTCGCGACGATGTGCATCGGCGTCGGCCAAGGAATTGCAACGCTCTTCGAGCGCGTCCCAGCACCTTGAGGGATTTTGGGTATAGTGTAAGGCCATGGTAGAGACGCTCAGGATCGGCTACAGCTATAGCACGACGTACGGAACGCTTTGGAAGGACGGCACATATCTGCCCCGCGGTACCGAGGTGACGGTTGTAGGTCTGCACCTCGAACAGGGATTTTGCGTGCGCTTTCCGGCTAGCGTCGATGGCGAGCCGCTCGAGACGTGGGAGGACTGGAGCGAAATCGAGTTCCTGGCCGAGGAAGGTTCGGTGGAACCTCCCAGCCGTCCGCTCTCTCGGGCTGCGCTGGCGGAAGCACGCGACGTGCTTTCAGATGCTGAGGATGGTTGCCACCTTCACCTCCACGAAGACTGACGCTGTGGAGGCGCGCTCGCACCTGCTAGGTGCCTAACATGATCGTGCCGGTCTGCCAGATCGCCCAGCCGGCGCAAAACGACGACCGCTGTCCGGGTCCAAGGATCGCGACCCAGCAGTAGACGCCGTCCGGCTTGAGGTCGTGGAACTTCACCATGCCTTTCTTACCTGTATCCCTCGTCTCAAAAGGCGTCCCGGGACGTGGGCTCGATGTATTTCTGGGCGTCGACGCTTCGACCGGAATATTAGGGGCGGGCGTGCCGAGAATTGTGACCTCGATCGTGGCCGTTGAAATTGAGGGGTTAGGCGAGGGTGAAATCGAGGGCGACGGCGACGCGGAAGGCACGGAGCTGCTGTGGCAGGCGGCAATCGCCAAAGAGGCGAGAGCCAGAACGATCATCAGGCGTTTGGGCATGGTCGCCTGGAGTTCGACGCCTTCCGCTGATGCTCCGTTAACAGCGCCACAGCGACCAAAGTAGCGACCCGTCGTCCTGCAAGGCGCCCGCAGCGCGCTCGCCACAGGCGGCGCAACTTCTTCGGCGAAGTGCGGAGCATGGGACGTATAGCGACGTTCGATGACTGGATCGACATGCTCAAGGAGTGGCAGCATGACATCGGTCTCGACCGCGACTTGATCGAGCGATTCGTCCCAGGTTACGAGTTCGAGGCCAAGTACGGCGCGCTCCCCACGCCGGAGATCTATTTTGGTGACTTCAAAGGCGACCGGCGGTGGGAACGTGTGCGCGACATCCCCGACCAGCGCATGCGTGACGCGGTGCTCAACATGGTCGTCTACCAAGGCGACACCGAGTTCGCCTCGAACGAACAGCAGCGCTTTCTCGTCAACAACGCGCCGAGCGAGTACGACCTCGCTTCGATCGTGCGCATCATGGTTGAGGAGACGCGCCACGGCTACCAGATGTGTCATCTGCTGGTCGATCAGTTTGGCAGCGAAGGCAAGATCGAGGCTCAGAAACTGCTCGAGCGCCGCGCTTTCGGGAAGAAGAACCGCCTGCTCAACGCATTCAACGAAGACGTCACGCATTGGCTCGACTTCTTCGCCTACACGAACTTCATGGATCGCGACGGAAAGTTCCAGCTCACGATGCTCTCGCATTCGAGCTTTGCGCCCTTGGCCGCATCGATGGGGCCGATGTTACGCGAGGAAGCCTTCCACATGGGCACGGGCATCACCGGGTTGCGCCGCATCGCAAAGGCCGGCGTGATTCCCGTCGATCTGCAGCAAAAGTATTACAATAAATGGTTCTCGGGCTCGCTCGACCTGTTCGGCACCGACCATTCCAGCTCGGCCCAGTGGGCCTATACCTGGGGCATCAAGGGACGCGTTGACGAGGATAAGAGCTCCGAAGCGGCCGACAAAGAGCACCTCAACGAACGCGCGCGCCGGCAGTTCTACGAGGAAGCACTCGCGACCGTCGCGCGGGTGAACGAGGTCAATGCGAGCGAGACCAAGTTTTACCTCCCCGACATGCGCTTCAACCGCGCGATCGGCGAGCACGCCGGCCAACACCATACGGTCGATGGCCGCGAGCTCAGCGAGGAGGAGTGGGCGGCATACGCGCCCTCCGTCCTCCCGACCGAGGCCGACGAAGCAACGCTGAAAGAGCTATTCAAAAACCCGGAGTGGATTGCACCCAAGGGGAACCTTTCCAACTAGGAGCCAGGCAATGAGCACGACCGTAAACGGCGCAGCCCAGCAGACGCCTTTTGGGCGCGAGCAGCGGCCTCTCGACGGCAAGCGGGTCATCAACTATACGAAGGACGGCCACGTGGCGTTCATCGAGATGGACGATCCGCCCGCGAACACGTACACGCACGAGATGATGCGGCAGCTCGACGAGGCGATCTTAGACGCGCGTTTCGACAATGACGTCGAGGTGATCGTGCTGATCGGCAAGGGCGAGAAGTTCTTCTCGGCCGGTGCCAACATCGGGATGCTCAATCAAGTCAGCCCTGAGTTCAAATACATGTTCTGCCTGCACGCAAACGAGACGCTCGCGCGCCTCGAGCAGACGCCGAAGCTGGTAGTTGCGGCGCTGAACGGTCACTGCGTCGGCGGCGGGCTCGAGATCGCTATGGCCGCCGACCTGCGAATCGCGCGCAAGGATGCCGGTAAGATCGGTCTTCCCGAGGTGGCGTTGGGCGTGCTGCCCGGAACCGGCGGGACGCAGCGACTCGCGCGTCTGGTCGGCAAGTCGCGTGCGATCGAGTTGATGACGGCCGGCAAGACGGTCAGCTACGAAC
>JASHXG010000252.1 GCA_030043675.1 Vulcanimicrobiota bacterium | reverse complement strand
TATTCCTGCATCATCCAGCGGATGACGAACTGCGACGGCCAAAAGAGGAGCACGGCGATGGCGCCGACGGTGGCGATCGAGATCAACAGACGGTTACGGAGCTCCCGCAGGTGCTCCGTAAACGGCATCTCCTTTTGATCCCACGACGCCTCGTCCGAGGGCGCTGCGGGCGGCTCCGCCAGCATGTGATCTAGGCTGCTAGGAACTCGGCGTGCCTTTATCGGGCGTGGGCGGCGGCACCGCTTCGCCGGAGATCGAACCGGCCTCAACGTTTTCCATCACGTCGCTCTCCTGCGCGACAACCCGCTGGCGTGCCTCTTCGCGCGCTTTAGCCGCCGCTTCATCGGCCTCGACCTGTCCGATCAGAAACTCCTTCTTCGCTTGACCCGCGCTGCGCGCGAGCTTCGGCAACTTGTCGGCTCCGAAGAGCAGCGCGCCGATGACGAGGATGCCGATGATGATCGGCGCGTCGATTATTGCCAGCAATGGATGAATGGTCATGGGCTCCGTCCCCCTTACGAGTTAGTACGCGAGTAGCGCGTCGGCGAGTTTCGCCAGACCCTTCTTCGCCGAGCACGGTCCAATCGGCTCTAGGGCATCCTTCGCTCGCTCCACGAAGCGAGCGATCTGCGTGCGCGTCGCAGCTAGCCCGCCCTCGCGTTCGATGCCGTCGATGATCGCCGGAATTGCGTCGGGCGCTCCTTGGTCGTAGAAACGCCGGACCAGCGCACGAAACGCGCCGCCGCCCGCAGCCAGGGCCGAAATTAATGGAATCGTCATTTTGCGCTCGGCGAGATCGTTTCCGGCCGGCTTGCCGAGCGACCGTTCGTCGGCGATCACGTCCAGCATGTCGTCGCGCATTTGAAACGCGATACCAAATGATTCGCCGAAGTCGTGTAACGCGGCGATCTCTACCGGGGCGCCACCGCCCATGATCGCGCCGCACTCCGCCGACGCAGCAAAGAGCGAGCCCGTCTTCTTGCGCGCGATCTCGACGTACGCTTCGAATGGAAGGTCCAGATCACCGAGCGCGCGCAGCTGCAGCACCTCTCCATCGCAGATATCGGCCAGCGTCGCGGAAAGAATGTTGGGAACCGGGTGCGGATAATGCACCGTGACGTTCTTGAAGATCCACGCGAAGAGGTAATCTCCGGCCAGCACGCTGACGCGATTCCCGTAATCGACCGCAGTAGCATTGACGCCGCGGCGCGTGAGCGCGTGATCGACGACATCGTCATGGATCAGCGTCGCGACGTGGATCAACTCCATGTAGGCGGCGAGATGCAGTTGTTCGACAGGATCGCCGCCGCAGGCATCCGTTGCGAGCAGAGTGACGCGCGGTCGCAAGCGTTTGCCGCCGGCCGCGAGCATCCGTTTTATCGCCTCGGTGATGAGCGGATTGTCGGTTGAGAATGTCGAGCGAAAGAAGCCTTCGACGAGCGTGTGAAGGTCGTCGTGCGTGCCGTGCGCCGAGTCTACGAGGCTCACTGCTTCATCCCGTGGTGGATGGCGATCGCTCCCCCCATGAGCGGAACGTAACCGGCTTGGCTGAAACCGGCACGCGTAAAACGCTCGCGCAGTTGTTCGGCGTCGGGATGGTGGATGAGCGAGTTGGGAAGGTAGGCATAAGCCCGGCGCGAGCCGCCGACGATGCCGCCCAGCACCGGCACGACGCCGTAGAAGTAGAGGTCGAAGAACCGCTTCCACGTCTTATTGGGCGCCTTGCTCACGTCGAGGTTCACGAAGCGCGCCCCGGGACGCAGCACGCGCAGCGTTTCGCGCAACGTTCGATCGATGTCGACGACGTTTCGCAACGAAAAGCCCATGGTCGCGCCGTCGAAGCTGGCGTCGTCGAAGGGCATCGCCATGACGTCGCCTGCGACGAAGCGAGCGCGGTCGCGCGCGTGCGCTCGCGCTCGCGCGGCCGCACGTTCGAGCATCGGTTCACAGAAGTCGACGCCGGTGACCTCGAGCGTCGGGTCGGTCCTTAGCAGGCCAAAGACCAGATCGCCGGTGCCGCAGCAGAGATCCAAGACGTTGCCGCCGGGCTTGGGAGCCAGCACCCGGATCGCCCGCCGGCGCCAGCGCTCGTCGAGACCCACCGTCAGCACGCGATTGGCAAGATCGTAGCGCGGCGCGATGCTTGCGAACATCTCGCGCACGAAGGCGCCTTTTTCGCCCTCGCCGCTCGGGTCACGGGCCGGGGGAGTCGAGGTCATCACTGGTCGGCCTGCTTCCAACTCTTGCCTCCCTCTCCCCTGCGCGGCTTGAGAATGGAGGAGTAGCGGCGGTGAGTCCTCGTCGTGACTGGCGTTGCGATGCTCAAGCTATCCTCGACGGGGCAGATGCTTGCAGCGATCTCGCAAGCGCGCGAGATCGCTGCCGAAGCCTACACCCTGCACGGGCCGGTTCTTCGCGCGCTCGAGCAGGCGGCGCGCGACGGCGCGCACGTCGTCGTGCGCCTCGAGGGCCGGCCCTACGGCGATCCGGCCGGCAATCTCGCGCGCGAGAATCGGCGCCTCGTAGACGAGCTGCGAAAGGCCGGCGCCGACGCGCAGCTCGGTCACCCGTTGCACGCCAAGGCCGTCGCCGTCGACTCCACGCTCTATCTGGACGACAAGAACTGGGGGGTGCACGACCTGGTGCTGCGCGATGACGATCCGTCCGATATCGCGTCGATCCCCTCAATCAAGCACGCGGCACTGGCGGCCGAAGCGCACCTGCTTCGAGACGCCCGTGCCGGCGACGGGATCGTCGTCGAGAGCGAGTCGTTCGGCTGCTGCAATCCGGTCTACTCGGCGCTCGACGCCCTCGGGCGCGCCGGCGCAGCGCCGCGTCTGCTGGTCTGCGCAAACGAAATCCGGGCAAACGGTCGCGAACGCAAGGCGCTCGAGCGCCTTACGCGCGATGGCGTACGCGTGCGCGTTTGCAGCGACTCCGAAAAACTCGCCTTGGCCGGCGATCGCGCTTGGTGCGGATCGGCCAACGCGACGGTGGCCTTCGGCGAGTCGGACATGCC
>JASHXG010000251.1 GCA_030043675.1 Vulcanimicrobiota bacterium | reverse complement strand
GGCGCACGCTAAAGCATCCGGTCGAGATAGCGGAGCACGCTCTCGGCCTCACGTTCGACATTCGAACGGAGACTTTGCGCCTTTGTGACGTCTCCTCTTATGGCCTCGATCTCCATCTCTTCAAGCAGGTCACCGAGTGCCATGGCCCCAATCGTTCGCGACGACGATTTGAACGCATGGGCTGCGGATTTGATTTCGCCGGCGTTCGCCGAATCGAGGGCTGCCATGATCGCGCGCAGCTTACCCGGCGCGTCTTTCACGTATAGTCGGACGATCGAGTCAACCTTCTCCTCGAGGCCTGACTCCCGCATCTTTGCGCGAAGGTCATCTAACGCTACCGGCACTCGCCTCGCAAATCGTCGGATCAACGCGTAGAGTTCACTGGGGATGAATGGCTTGGATAGGAAGGCGTTCATCCCGGCGGCGAGGAAGCGCTCGCGTTCCTCGGGGAATGCGTGAGCCGTTAACGCGATTATCGGTATCGTACCGGCGTCGCCGGGCAGCGCGCGAATCCGATGCGTGGCTTCTATACCGTCCATCGTCGGCATTTGCACGTCCATGAATACCATATCGTAAGGCGTCGAGCGAATGGCGTCGACTGCCTTACGGGCACTGTCGACCACATCTACCATGTGGCCACGGCTTTCGATCAACGATCGCGCTACTTCCAGGTTTACCGCGTTGTCGTCAACGACCAGTACTCGCACCGCAGTGAAATGCTTTTCGTCCGTAACGGAGAGGGCGTCCTCGATGTCAGCCCGCGGCTCGAGGAGCGCAGACACTTGGCGTAGGAGGTCGTCACGCAATAAGGGCTTCGTCAGGTGAACCATGCCTTCGGTAACGCCTATCGGCTCGTTAACCCATGACAGGCAGACGATCCGAACGCCAATATAGCGGGGGTCGCCATGGATCAGCCGCGCCAAATCGGCGGGAATCATGTCGGTCAACCTGCGGTCGATTACGACTACCGGAATGCGTCCAGACGCCACCCGCGCGAGCCATTTCAGCGCCTCGTGCCCGCTCTCCATCTCCGTCACGGTGCTTCCCGTTCCATCAAAATATCCGGCGGTCAATTGCCGAGTCTGGGCGTGCGTGCCGACAACGGCAACGTCCGCGACCTGCAGATCGTACGTCGCTGATGCGTTCGCGTCCGGGCTCGAAACAAAGGGACACGAGAAATAGAACTCGCTGCCTACGCCAACCTGACTGCGCACTTGGAGCTGCCCGCCCATGAGATCGACGAGATTCCGCGAGATCGTCAGCCCGAGACCCGTGCCGCCGTACTGCCGCGTCGTACTCGTATCCGCCTGCGCAAACTCCTCAAAGATCGTTTCGAGTTTGTTCTCGGGGATGCCCATGCCTGTGTCGCGCACCGAGAACTTTACCCGCGCATGGTTTGCATGATGTTCGAGGAGACGCAGCGTCGTTACGACGTCACCTCCTTTGCTAAACCGAATCGCGTTACTGACCAGGTTCGTCAATATCTGCCGCAGGCGGACGGTATCGGTGAAGACGCGACGGGGAACTTTCGGCTCGATATCGATTGACATCTCGATGTCGGCCTCGGCCGCTCTAACCGCCAGCATGCGAACGACTTGGCCAACCAAAGCACGGAGGTCGACCTCAGCTGATTCGAGCTGCAGCTGGCCGGCTTCGATTTTAGAGACGTCAAGGATGTCGTTGAGGATTGCCAACAGCGACTCGCCGGAACCGCGAATCAGGTCGACCGCCTGCTGCTGTTGCTGCGTGAGCGGCGTGCTGCGCAACACGTCCGCCATGCCAAGCACCCCATTCATCGGGGTTCGGATTTCATGACTCATATTAGCCAGGAAGCGGCCTTTGGCTTGATCGGCGTGCCGTGCTCGGTCGAGTGCGGCCTGCAACTCGACCCGGTTCGCCTCCAGCGCCTCGTTCGTACGCTGGATTTCGTCCAGCAGCTCGTCGAGCGTTCTGCTGCCTGCGATCCCACGTGCCTCGGCGATGGTGTCATTGGTAATCGGTCTAGATCGCTGGAGTCGCTTGACTGCGCGAGTCACCCAAAGTCTCCCGTGCCGCTCGGTGCGGAGCGAATCAAAGAACAGGCTGATATCACTCTGCGTCTCTACTGGACTGTCGATCTGGAAGGCAATACAGCAATCGGCGCCGTCCGGCCACAGCTCCACCCGCAGCGATCCACGATAGCGCGGTGGTAGAGCGCGACACATCTCACCGACGGCGATGGCGACGCGCGACGGCGTGACTGCATCGTCGGTAAGCGCACGGAGGATGCGGCGGATGCGGTCGCGCACGGCCTGTCGCCCGACGCTCGTCGCCGGTATGACGCCGATGCTCGTTACTGTATGTACCGGAATGCTAAGCATGCGGCATCGTCCATTTTCCGTCCAAAGAGTCTGGTGACGTTTCTCGATATGATTTGAGGGCTGCCGACGAACAAACTCGGTTGGTCGCCTTTGTAGACCTCCTCACTGATACCGTCCGTAAACAAGAGCCCTACGTCCGACGGTTCGATAATGGAGGAGGATTCGCGAAGGGTGGGTACGTGGACGCCGACGATCCCTTCTTGCGATCGGAGCTTGTACGTCTGTCTACCTACGACGAGACACATTGTGTTACCGATGCCGCCGTATCGCAGCTGCCCAGAGGTGGCGTCCAAGACAGCCAGACCGACCGCAGCACCGTCGGTACCCCACAACTCCTGGTGAAGACCTGTCATACAAGCGGCTATGTTCGAGGACCAATTTCGCTCGAGGAATTTCAGCGTGCGGACGGCGATGCCGTTGGCCCTAGGGCCGTGACCTAGCGCATCGATAATCGCCAAAAAGACCACGTTGCCATGCGAAAACGCGGCAACCGCGTCCCCGCTTCGCAGTTCGCCGGGAAAGGGACGGACATAAGACCCCACCTGGACGCTGCGTCCGGAACTCGAAAGCACGGTCTCCGAGTGCGCATCATACATCGGACGTCAACGACCGCCATTTCCTGGCCCGCACGATGGTACCGTTCGGTGACGTGTCGAGCGAGAACTCATCCATCATGCGTTTCACACCGGGCAATCCGAGCCCGAGCGTTTCTCCTGAGCTCACACCATCGGTCATCGCCAGTTCCGTATTTTGGATCCCGGGGCCCTGATCGCGCGCCTCTATTTCGATACCCAGCCGCTTGCCCTCACGTAGGACGCGTACCATCACTTGACCACGGATCGCATACTTCAAGATATTGTTGCAGAGTTCGGATACCGCCGTCGCGATCAGTTGGCAACCGGCAGCGTCAAAGCCGGCATTCTGTGCCAGCGAGGCCGCGCTCATCACGGATACCATGCTATCCGGAGACGTTTCGATGAAATGGCGCTGGACATCCATGGCTCAGTCGCTCTCGTCCCTTTCTTTGACCAAGCCGCGCTTGCGCAACCAAAGATAGGCCTCGTCTATTGATGACACCACGGGAACCCCTCGTGTATCCGCTCCCAGGTCCACCATCGCGGATGCTATGCCCGCACTGAGACCGCTGAGAAGAGGGGTCGCTCCCATGACCTTGGCCATCGCCAGGATTCGGCTCAGTCCGGCGAACTCATCAGGGCCGATCGTACTGAGTCCGGCCAGGTCCACCACGACCGCTCTCGCCTCTGAATGAAAGATCCGGGCCAGCAAATCGCTCTCGAGCGCAGACAGCACTTCCGCCGTTAGATCCTTCTGAATCCCCGCGACGAGGTAACCGTGTGCACTGTAGATTGCGGTGGTTTCCGGCACGGCGGCTCTATCTATGCGGCGAGTCCGTGCTGATCTTCAAACGCTCGAACGCGCTGGCGAGTGCGCCGCGAAGGGTCGCTATCGTTTCGATGCCGCCGACGTCGATCCCGAGATCGACGATCGTCCGGGCAATCGCAGGCGACACTCCGGAAATCGTGCTCTCGCACCCCATCATTCTAGTTGACTTGGTAATTTTGACCAAATGATTCGCGACCGCGGTATCGACGACTGCAACGCCGCTTATGTCTAAGATGAAGATGCGAGCTTCGGTCTCGGCAATCTTATTTAGAACGGCCGTCGTGATCTCTTGTGCTCTCTTGGAGTCGATCATGCCGACCACGGGAAGCAGGAGGATGCCTCTCCAAATTTGGGCGACGGGCGTTGACAGCTCCAGCAACATCCTATTTTGAGCGGCCACACGTTCGTTCATCACGATAGCGATGGTTTCGGATGCGATGGCCATGTCCATGTGGCTCAGCTTAGCGATGGCGACTTTGGCTTGCGCCTTAGTGTCTTCCTGAAACGATGTTTCATCGACCATTCGAAACAAAAGGCTGAGAAACGTGTTCATCGCGGCGTGATAGATTCGTAAAGATAGTCCGATGCGCGCATGGGTCTGACCGATACGTTCACGGCTTGCGATGTACTCGTCATTGACGACGCCGGCGATGAACTGAGCCCAATACTCTACCTGCGCAGTCTCTACCCGTTCAAGCGTAACGGGATCGGACAGGAACAACTCGAACTCCGGTTGCGTCTTGAGCCACTCGTAAAACCGGTCTTTCAAAGTTTCCAGACCGGAAATCATTTCGGCGCCTACCGTACGGATCGTCGACAGATCCGCCGGGGTGATCCGGAATAACTCTAGGTGAAGCTGGGCTTTCGTCTGAACCGGCTCGCGCATCGTCGCATGCTCCTTCACGGCGATCAGTAGCTTAGGGTCCGGGACCTCCGGCAAGGCTTGCGATCTGGTCCGCGAAGGTCGACACGTCGAATGGCTTCGCGATGACGTGAGCGCCAGCGTACTGCTGCAGTCGGTCCAGGCCATCGGGGTCATTCAGCCCCGTGGCAAAGGCGTAGCGCGCACGCGCAAGCGTGTGGCGCTTTTTCATTTCGCGATAGGTCGACAACCCGTCGAGACCGGGCATGCACGCGTCGATCACGATGACATCGGGGACCCAACCACCCTCGTCGACCAGGCTTAGGGCCTCCTCGCCGGATTCCATGAAACGCACCTCGAAATCGCTACGACGCCCGAGTAAGATTTCCACAATCTCGCGCAAAACCGGATCGTCATCGACGTAAAGCACCTTCACTGGCATAGTTGCCGTTAAGCTTACCTCGGGCAATTCCACTCCGCGATTGGTTCGACCTAGGCGTGATCGGTGAAGAAGGCGGTGTGAGTAGTGAAGAAAGCAAGCGGGCGAGCACCTGTGGCAGCCGCGCTGATTCCCGTCGCCGAGCGATTCGCGGCGAAACTGCCGCAGCGACTTAGCCGCCTGGAAGCCGACTCGGCCGAGCTCACTGCAGAGACGCTCGCGACCGCGTTGCTCGCACTTGAAAGAGACTTACACGATATCGCGGGAACGGCTCAGCTGCTCGGGTATCCGGCTTTGGGAGCGGCCGCTCGCTATGCCGAACGAGACGCGGGGCGACTGCGATCCCAGCAAGCGACGGCGGGCCACGAGCGGATTGCCGCACTCCAGTCGGCGATTCGAAAGTTGCGTGCAAGCGCGGCGCTCGACGACATCTGAATGGTTATCGCTGTCGCTCTCGCCGCGCTTTCGGTGGCCCTTGTCCCCCCGGCTCCGCGCGCGGCGCCAACCGGCGGCGTACTCCGGCGCACGATCACGCTTGCCGACATCGGATTTGCGGACGGAACTCAAATGCCGGGCATGTGGGGCACGCGCGACTACTTTTTCCCCGTGCCGAATCCGTCGTCGATCCGGAGTCTCCAGCTCATTCTTCCCTACAGCTCGGCCGCCGCTGTAAGTTCCCGGAGGACCTTACTCATATCCGTAGCGGGCGAGCCGGTATACACGCGCGCCCTGGGGATGGCATTCCAAGCCGGCCGAATCCAGATTCCAATCCCGAGCGCCGCAGTGGAGAACGGTTTCGTCCACGTCCACCTCGACTACAATGGTGCGATCACCGATAACCGCTGCATCGACCAACGCATCTCGGGCGCGTTTCTTTCGCTCGACGCGACGGGTGGGCTTGCGGAAAGCATTGCCGCGAGCAGCCTGCGTACGGTTTCAGCGCTGTTGGCGGCGATGCCGCGACAGGCCGACATCGTCATTCCCAGGTCGCCGAACGAGGCGCAGGCGGCTGCGGCGCTGACCGTAGCGGCGGGCGATCCAGCGGCGCGCATCGTTCGCACGCCTGCGTCGGTAGTCGGAAGCGATTGGCGGCGAGCGGAGATACGCATCGGAGAACCGCGCGATCCGGCATTGTCCATACGCAGCAATGGGTTTCCAGAGCTCGTTATTGGAGGGGCCGACCCAGCCGCGGCCGCGCGGCTGCTCGACGCGCGCTGGAGCGCGATCCTCGGCGCGAAGAAGGTCGCATCCGTCGAGCAACAGGTTTCGGGGCGGCCGGCCGACGCGCTGTACTTCAGCGAGCTCAGCGGCGATACGTCGATCCTTCGCGTCGTGGACCGGGGCGAATGGAACGTTGCACTGCCTGCAACGGCCATCCCGACCGGAAGACGCGCCTCAGGGCTGAGCTTGGATGTTGCGGTGGCCGAGGACGGCGCTGCGATTCCCCCGGTGGTAAGCGTCACGATGAACGGCCTTCTCCTAGGCAGCACCGAAGTCGCACACGATACGCGCGTTCACTTAGACGAGGAACTGCCCTCGGGAATTTTCGTCGCCCGCAACACCGTTACCGTAGCGGTGACGCGACAAGTCGCTCAGGGCAACTGTCTATTTTCTCCTCAGGGCTATGACGCGCAATTGTTACCGTCAAGCCACTTCACTCTTGACAGAGCCGGGGCAGTCACCGATTTCGATTTGCTGGCGCCGCAGTTCGCCGGCGGCGTGTCGGTCGTGGTTCCCGGTGCACCCCAGCTAGCCGAGACGTCGGCGCTGCTCCAAGGGCTGATCGACGGCGAAACGCCGCTCTCCGTACGTTATGGCGGCGCACCGCCAAACGGCGACTACGTTTGGGTTTCAGATACAGAGCCACCCGGCAGCAACCCTCCGATTCGCTTCGACCGCGGTACGGTGCGGCTGACCAACAGGCGGGGAGTCACGCTTCTCGATGCCGATGCCGTCACGTCGCAAACCCTCGCGCAACTCCTTGCCACCGGCAACCGTTTGGTGCTGTGGATTCGCCCGGGCACTGATTTCGATACATCGCCCAAAGTCACCGGCGATCTCACGCCGGCGCTCGATCGCGGCGACGTCGCGTTCGTTGAACGCGGGCGCACGACGCTCGCTTTTTCGACGGTTCGCGATCGTCTGATCGACATCCAATATCCCGAACGATTCAACCTGGTTACGTTTTTCGTAAGATACCGGCTTTGGCTTATCGCGCTGGGATGGCTCATTGTGACCATTGCTTTCTTGCAGTTACTGCGCGGTATCTATCGCGCTCGCAGGAAGAGCGACTCCACATGAGCGAGCTGACTGCCAGCGACAGTTGGACGGGCGACCATCTGGTCGAGTACGGCCTGATCACGCTTGCGCAGCTCGATGAGGCTACGCGGCTCGCTGAGGCGTGGGGCGAAAGCCTGTCCGACGTGCTGCTGGCGCGCAGCTGGATCAGACCCTCGACGTATTATCGCTCGCTTGCGGAACGATTCGGCACCGAGTACGTGAGTCTGCGACGTGAGGCGCCCGACCCCGCGCTGTTGGACCGAGCCCAGGCCGAAGAGTACATTCGCCGCTTAACGATACCGTGGCGAATGCGTGACGGACATGTGGTTGTCGCGACTGCAAACCCCGGACCGGAAACGATCCTCTATGCTCGCTCGCAGTGGGGACGTCACGCGGGGTTGGTCGTGACCAGCAAATTCGACATCCAGTGGGCGCTTCAGGACGTGTTCTCGGCGGAGTATTCCAAAAGAGCGGTACTTGAACTTGCCGAGCGCGATCCGATCCTGTCGGCGCAGACGGTATTTACGCCTGGCCAAGCCTTGATCGCCTGGGCTCTGGTAACGCTTACTGCCCTCGGTCTAGCCATCGCCCCGATCGCGACGTTGATCGCCATAAACGCGGTGATGTCGGTTTTTTACGTTGGGAATTTCATATTTAAAGGGGTGCTCATTTGGGCCGGGGGTGCCCAACAGTACCGCCGCTCGCGCGAAATCGAGGCGGCAGCGAGGATGCTGCGCGACGAGGACTTGCCTGTTTTTACCGTGCTCGTGCCGATGTTTCGCGAGCCGGACGTGTTGCCGATCCTCGCCAACGCACTGCGCAATCTCGACTATCCTACCTCGCGCCTGGACATCAAGATCGTCCTCGAAGCCGGCGACACGGAGACGATCGACGCAGCGATGAATTTGGGTCTTGAAGCTATTTTTGAAATCATCCGCGTGCCGCCGTCGCAGCCGCAGACCAAACCCAAAGCCTGCAACTACGCCCTGCGCTTTGCGCGCGGGGAATACCTCGTCATTTTCGACGCAGAGGACAAGCCGGAGCCGGATCAGCTGAGAAAAGTCGTGGCCGCCTTTCGCCGAGCGCCCGATAACGTCGCATGTATCCAATGCCGCCTGAATTATTACAACCGAGACGAGAACTGGCTAACCCGACTCTTTACGCTGGACTACTCGCTGTGGTTCGACTTGATGCTACCGGGGCTGGAGCGACTGGGCATTCCGATCCCTCTCGGCGGCACGTCAAATCATTTTAAAATGAACGTGTTGCGCGAGTTGCACGCGTGGGACCCGTTCAACGTGACCGAGGATGCAGATCTCGGCATCCGCATGACGCAAAAGGGCTATGGGGTAATGCTGATCGATTCGACCACCTTCGAAGAGGCAAATGTGTCCCAGCCTAATTGGGTTCGTCAGCGGTCACGGTGGATCAAGGGGTACATGCAAACGTTCCTGGTGCACAT
The DNA here is from genome assembly GCA_030043675.1 of Vulcanimicrobiota bacterium. Lineage (GTDB taxonomy): Bacteria > Vulcanimicrobiota > Vulcanimicrobiia > Vulcanimicrobiales > Vulcanimicrobiaceae > Cybelea. Next base: position 1,155 of record JASHXG010000251.1, on the reverse strand, counting down.
GCGACGCCCAATCCACTTATCGCGCACGATCGGTGCGTTGGGCATGCTCGGGTTCGTCTTCTTTATCGGGGGCACCGTACTCTTTGGTCTCCTCAATCCCGTCTTCTGGATAATGTTCGAATTCTTCACCGTAACCCACACGGCGGGCCTCGATTATCTCTTTCCATCCGTACTGCTGTATATCTCGCTTTTCAACCTATTGGCCGGGAACGGCCTCTTCATTTTCGTCATGATGCTCGCACCGTTTAGGCGGAACTGGTTGGAGCTGGTGCCGTTCAGCCTTACCGTCATTTGGTATTGGGCGCTGATGTCGATCGCTGCGTGGAAAGCGGCCTGGCAACTGCTGGCCAAGCCGTTTTACTGGGAGAAGACGACGCACGGCTTGTCCAAGCAAACCGCTTCCGAAGTTGCGGCGGCGACGCAAGGTCGACCCGGTTTCGTGGTGTGAAGCGTGCGCGTTGGCTGCCCACGCTGGCAGCGTTCGTCGCTTCCACGACAGCCCTATTGGCATATCTGCTGCACTTGCAATCCCTGGGATTCATTTCGGCATACGACCTGGATCTTTGGGGCCGCGCGATGTTGGCCAACGGCGGCCTACTCACGACGGGCGACATCGTCACGGCTTATCCGCCGCTGCGCTATGTTGCGCTGATCGCCTTCCAGACGGTGTTTCCGACGCTCGGCCGGCCGACGGTGGCCCTGCTTTCGGCACTGCTTGGCGGGACGCTGGCAACGCTCTGGTTCGCGACGTTTCGCGTTCGGCGGTTTGGAGTGGCCAGGGCCGGGCTCGTCACGCTGCTCCTCGTGGCGAATCCGCTGTTCCTTCGCACGGTCGCTGAAGGGGCGGGGTTCGTCCTGCTCCAAGGCGGTGTGTGGATGCTGGCGCTCGGCACGCTCAACTTGCGGCGAGCGAATCGCGTAAACGACGTCATTTTAGTTGCGGTAGCGCTTGTCATCATCGCCTTTTCCCACCCGTTCGGTCTGCTGCTGACGTTTGCGGCATTGCCCTTTCTGGCGCTCGTCATTCCGTCGGAGCAGCTCGATAAATCGCCGCTAAGCGTTTTTCTGATGCTGCTGTTCCCGGTGCTCTTTTCCATTGCGGGTTTTGCCTACGTAAATTGGCTGTTCACCAACGACCCCTTCAGTTTTATAGCA
>JASHXG010000250.1 GCA_030043675.1 Vulcanimicrobiota bacterium | reverse complement strand
GCGCGCGCCGCGGCTTTGAGGCCGAAGGAGACGTTTGAGACGCCGAGCGAGGTCAGCACCCCGGGCAGCTCGCGCTTGATGAGGCGTATGCCTTCGATCGTTTCGACCGCCGACGTCAGGAACTCGGCCTCGCCGGTCGCGAGCGTGAAGGTGAGCGCATCGAAGAGCAGCGCTCCGGGCGGCAAGCCGTACTCGCCGACGACGATGTCGTGGATGCGCCGGGCCACTTCGAGCTTGCGGGCGGCGGTCTTTGCCATGCCGCTTTCGTCGATCGTTAGGGCGACGAGGGCGGCGCCGTGCTCGCGCACCAGCGGGAGCACGGCGTCGATCTTCACCCGTCCCGATTCTAAATGGACGGAGTTGACGATCGCGCGGCCGGGATAGTTTTCCAGCGCGGCTTGCAGCACTTTCGGCTCGGTCGAATCGATCATCAGCGGCGCCTCGATCGACTGTGCGAGCCGGCGAACGAGCTCGCGCATCTGCACGTCCTCGTCGGATCGCTCGGTGAGCGCACAACACACGTCGAGTGCGTGCGCGCCGCCCTCGACCTGCTCGCGCGCCACCAAGACGATCTCGTCATAGTTGTCGTCGAGCAGCAGCCGTTTGATCTTTCGCGAGCCTTGAGCGTTGATGCGCTCGCCGACGATCAACGGCCGCGGCTCTTGCTCGAGCGACACGGCGGTCATCGCCGATGCAACGCTTTGGGCTGCGGTACGAACGGGCGCCCGCGGCGTCGGCGCCAGCGTCGTGACGGCCGCGCGCAGCGCGGCGACGTGTTCGGGCGTGGTGCCGCAACAGCCGCCGACCACGTTTACCCGGAAGTCGCGCACGAAACCGCTCAGCTCGCGGGCGAGCTCTTCGGGCGTTTCAGGGTAGATCGTCTCGCCTTTGGGCCCCATCAGCGGCAGCCCGGCATTGGGAACGACGCTGACAAAGCAGCGCGAGTTCTCGCACAGGTAGCGGATCGAGTCGCGCATCTGAGCGGGGCCGGTCGAACAGTTGAGGCCGATGACGTCGACGGGCAGCGCATCGAGCGTTGCGCAGATTGCGCGAATGTCCGTGCCGAGCAGCATGCGCCCTTCGGTAATCAGCGTGGGCTGCGCCTGCACCGGCACGCGCCGTAAGCCTCGCGCGAACTCACGCGTTATTCCCGCGATCGCGGCTCGCAGCTCGAGCAGGTCTTGCATCGTCTCGAGCAACAAGAAGTCGACGCCGCCCTCGACGAGCGCGCGTGCCTGCTCGCCGTAGATGACGCAAAGCTCTTCGAACGTGATCTTCGAGAGGGTTGGATCCGAGGACGAGACGAGCATGCCGGTCGGGCCCATCGAGCCCGCCGCGAAGCGCGGCCGCCGTGGCGTGGAGACGGCATCGCAGGCTTCTCGAGCGAGTTGCGCCGCTCGGACGTTGATCTCGACCGCACGCTCGCCCAGGCCGTACTCGTCCAGCTTCAACCGGGAGCCCGTAAATGAATCGGTCTCGACGACGTCGGCCCCGGCCGCGAGATAGGACGAGTGGATCGTTCGAATGACGTCGGGACGCGTGAGCACGAGCGCTTCGTTGCACCCGTGATGGCGCGCACCGCCGAAATCCTCGGCGGATAGCTCGAGCGCCATGAGCTGCGTGCCCATGGCGCCGTCGAAGATCAGTACCCGCTCCCCGAGCAGGCGCAAGTAGTCAGACAAACCTACAGACTCCCAACTCTCCACGCTTTTTCGACGGCGACGTGAGGGGCTACGCGGATTTCGCCGACCGCGCATCCGGCCCGATTATACACCTTCGGACGCACAAAGCGAGCAAGTTCCCCGGCCTCGCGATCGCCGACGACCCCCAGCGCTAGCAAGACCGCAAGCGTCGAGGGAGCGCGAGCCCGCGCATTGCCGTCGAGCACTTTGGATACGTAGCCGATGCCCGGCGCAAGTGCCGCGACGCCATGCAGGCCCTCGGCACCGGCTTTGGAGAGGATGCTTCCGCCGCCGGCCTTCATCAACTCCGTGTCGAGTTGGCCCGCGCCGGCCACGTATTCCGGATGACCGATCATCGCGTCGCGCACGACGCGCAGCGCGTCGGCGTCAGGCTCGTCAACTCCCCGAAGCGTTGCGAGCCGAGCGAAGGAATGGGCCGCCCGTCGCAAACTCGTTGCGTAGGCCGGAATCCCGCAGCCGTCGACGCCGATCGGCCAGGTTGCGGGATCGTCGTCGGAAAGGCGCGCGCAAAATGCCAGGATGCGCTGTTGTGCCGGATTGCTCGCCTCTAAATACGTCGCAGGATCCGCGCCGATTGCCTTGCAGAGCGCGAGGATTCCGGCATGCTTACCCGAGCAGTTGTTGTGAATGGCCGTCGGCTTGGAACCGGCCAGCAGGAGCGCGTGCGCGGAGACTTCGTCGTAGGGGAGATGGGCACCGCACTGCAGCGCATCGGCGTCGAGACCGATCTTCCGCAGTATCGAGAGCACGGCGTCGATTTGGAACGGCTGACCCGAGTGCGAGGCCGCCATTACCGCAATCTCGCGCGGTCCCAACCCGAACTTCTCGCAGACGCCGGCTTGGACGGCGGTCGCGGCAATAAACGGCTTTGCGGTCGAACGCAAGTAGACCGGCACGTCCACGTCGCCGGCGCGAACGAGCACGTTCCCGCGCGCGTCGACGGCACAGGCAGCGACTCGATGAACCGACTCGACGAGATCGCCGCGGGTTACTTCGACAAGGAGCTCTTCGCTCGCTCCGCCCAGATCGTGCGTCAAACCAGAGCGGGTTCGACGATCGTCGCTTCTTGGTCGGCGAAGACGGGATTGCTCAGATAGCGCTCGCCCGTGTCGCAACCGATCGTCACGATCGTCTTCCCTTTCGATTCGGGTCGCGCTGCGACTTGGAGCGCGGCCCAGACGTTCGCGCCGCTCGAAATCCCGACCAGCATTCCCTCCTCGCGCGCAAGACGCCGCGTCATTGCGATCGCATCGGCATCCGTGACTCGAATCACTTCCTCATAGATGCCGGTGTTGAGGACCTTCGGCACGAATCCGGCGCCGGTTCCTTGGATTTTGTGGGGTCCCGGTTTGCCGCCGGAGAGCACCGGCGAGGCATCGGGCTCGACCGCGATCATCGTTACGCTCGGCTTGCGCGACTTCAGCACCTCGCCGACGCCGGTGATCGTTCCGCCGGTCCCGATCGCCGAAACGACGACGTCGACCGCACCGTCGGTGTCGCGCCAGATCTCCTCGGCGGTCGTGCGACGATGGATTTCGGGATTCGCCGGATTCTCGAACTGTTGCGGCATGAAATATTTACTGGGAGCGGTGGCGAAAATTTCGTTGGCGCGCCGTACCGCGCCCGGCATTCCCTCGGCGCCTGGGGTTAGCACGACTTGCGCGCCATAGGCCTTCAGCAAGTTGCGCCGCTCGACCGTCATCGTATCCGGCATGACCAGAATCAGCGGATAGCCCTTCGCCGCCGCGACGAATGCCAGCGCGATGCCGGTGTTGCCGCTTGTAGGCTCGAGGATCGTCATGCCCGGCAGCAGACGGCCATCGCGTTCGCCGGCCTCGATCATCGAGACGCCGATCCGATCTTTCACCGAACCGGCCGGATTGAAGGACTCGAGTTTCACGAGGACGGTCGCGGGGATGCCCTTGTTGAGCCGCGGGATTTTGACCAGCGGCGTGTTGCCGAACGTGTCGGCGAGATTTTCGTAAATGCGAGCCATGGTACCGGCGTTAACCCCTCCTCTTTATCAAGCGTTTCACGCTCGAGGAAGGAAGCGAGCTTCCCGGGCGGCGAGTATCGGTCATGATGCGCAAGTGCTCGATTGCGGCGCGCCTGGGCGCGGCCTCGCTCGCGTTCTGTCTCGTAGCGCCCGGGCCTCCGGCGACGGCATCGTCGGGTCCCACGCTGTCCGCGGCGCTGGCGGCGATCGCGGCCTACGCGCCGGTGGCTATGCGCAACCAGGGTACGCCCGGGCTGTCGGTAGCGATCACCAACCAGAGCCGGACGCTGCGCATCATCACCCTGGGCTACGCCGACCGTGACGCGCGAACGCCCGTGACGCCGCGGACGCGCTTTGCCGTCGGTTCGATTAGCAAATCGATGACCGCGCTGGCGCTGCTGCAACTGGACGACGCGGGCAAGCTCGACCTGAACGCGCCGGTGCAGCGCTACCTTCCGTGGTTCGCGATCGACGCGCAGGGTGTGCCGATCCTGGTGCACGAGCTTCTCTCGCATACCGCCGGTCTGCCGGACGACTATGCCGCCGAGATCGGGTATCGCTACGACGTCGTCGCGCTGCGCGAGGCCAAGACCTTGTTCGCACCGGGAACCTCGTGGTCGTACTCCAACGACGGATACGCGACCCTGGGCGCGATCCTCTCGCAGCTCGACGGGCGCCCCTGGGCCGACGCACTCCAAGCTCGCGTCTTCGACCCGATCGGCATGATCGACAGCTCTCCAGTCATTACGCCTGATGCCCTGGCAAGCGCGGCGCTCGGGTATCAATTTCGCGACAACGATCGTCCCGCGCCGCTGCACCCCGCACTCGTGCCCTCGCCGCCAATGGACTTCGTCGATCCGGCCGGATCGGTGCTCTCGACGCCGGAGGACATGGCGCGTTACATGCGTTTCTACCTCAATGGCGGACGGACGCAGAACGGCACGCAGCTGATCGCACCCGCGACCTTTGCCGCGATGACGCGCGCCGATAGCTTCACGAACGGAAAGCCGGCCGGATCGCCGGACGTAGAGCTCGCCGAGGCTCCCGAGTTCTACCGGCAATACGGATACGGCCTTTCGATCTTCGATGACGGCGGCGACCATCTGATCGGCCACACCGGGGGCATCTCGGGCTATACCGCTTGCATGCAGATGAACCTCACGCGTGGTTTTGGCGTCGTTGCCTTTGCTAATCTCGTCGAAGCGCCGCTGCATCCATGCGCGATCGTGCTCTACGCGATGCGCGTTCTTCGCGCGCAGAGTCTTGGCCAACCGTTGCCGAAGCCGCCGCCGCCGCCGGATCCGGCGCGAGTCGACCGCGCGGCAGACTATGCCGGCACCTATACGGCCGCAAATTCCGAATCGCTGCGCGTCGTGGCCGAACGAGATCGTCTCTACCTGCTCGACGGGGGAAAGCCGCTCGCGCTCTATCCGCGCGGCCCGGATCTCTTCTGGGTTGACGACCCGCGATACGCGATTTTCCTGCTGGCGTTCGGGCGCGACCGCAGCGGAAGCGTCGTCGAGATGAACTACGGGTCGCAATGGTTCCCGAACGAACGCTATCGCGGACCGATGACCTTTTCGCACCCTCCCGACTGGGATGCGCTGGTTGGACGCTACGAGAACACGTTCTTTGGGCAGCCGGCCGTCACGCGCGTGGTGCTGGTCAAGGACCGGCTCACGTTCGACGGCGTCGCCACGCTCAAACCGATCGGCAACGGTGAATTCTCACTCGGCAGTTCGACCGTGCGTTTCGAGGACTACGACGGAAATCAGCCGCAGCGGATGAGCGTCGACGCGACCGACCTTTACCGCGTCGAGCTTCCGTAAGAGTCCGCCTAAGCTCCTTAGTCGGCGCCGACGTCCCAGAGCAGGCCGAGATCTTTTTTCGCGAACGAACGGAACGCAATCAGCGTCTCCGTGTTCAAGATGCCGTCGAGCGCCGCGACGTGTTCGGTGACGAGATCGTTGAGCTGCTCGTGGCGTTTGACGCGCGCGACCGCGATCAAGTCGAAAGAGCCGGCGACGGAGTAGACTTCGGCGACGCCGTCGATCGCGAGCAGATCGTCCGCTAGCGAGCGCAGGCGCGTGCGTTCGACGTTCATCAAAATGAAGGCCGTCACCATGAGTCCTAGTGACCTACTTGTTCTTGAAACGAGCTACGCGTTTTTCGTTGTAGGCGGCCAGGCCTTCTTTGGCGTCGTCGCTCTTGAAGAGCAGCGACTGCAGCTCGCGTTCGAGCGCGAGCGCGTCCTGAAGCGGCAGCTCCGCGCCGGTCTGCACGGCGCGTTTGATGTGACCGACTGCCATCGGCGCTTTGTTCGGCGAGCAGAACTGCTTGGCGTAATCGGTGATTTGCTCGCGGAACTCTGCGGCACTGCCCTCAAACAGGTCGTTGATCATGCCCCAATCGAGAGCCTGTTCGTAGCTGACCGTCTTGCCGGCCGTCATCAACTCGATCGCACGCGACTTGCCGACCAGACGCGCGAGTCGCTGCGTCCCGCCGGTTCCGGGCAGCACGCCCAACGCCACCTCGGGAAGACCGATCTTACCGGCATCCTTGCGCGCGATTCGCAGGTCGGCGGCCATAGCGATCTCGAGCCCGCC
>JASHXG010000249.1 GCA_030043675.1 Vulcanimicrobiota bacterium | reverse complement strand
TTACTCTTCGAGAAATCGTCGCGACGAAAGCAGAGCGCGCACAGTTCGACCACGAGAAAGAGAACCAGTGAGCCCGGAATCGAGCGCGACATGGCGGCGGCGCGCGCCAAGCCGATTGCGCCGCCGGCGCAACCCAGCCCGAAGATCGGCAGACGCTGAACCGTGCGGCGCAAGCGCATCCGTTCAAGAAGGCGGGCATCGAGGCTCGGCGTCGCGATGCCGGTCGTCGAGACGGTCACGATCGCATCAATCTCCTCCGGACTGCGCTGCGCGCGTTCGAGCGCGCGCAAGGTCGCCGACTCCAGCAGATCGAGCGCGGAGTCGAGATAGATCTGGTTGCGCTCGGGCCAGTCGTGAAGTTTCTCGTACCATTCGATCGGCACGCAGGAGTAGCGCTGCTCGATGCCGGTATTCCCGAACATCGGCAGCAAGCGCACGATCTCCCGGGAGCGCGGTCCAAGCGCGAGATTGATTCGCCGGGTCACGTCGTCCTGATCGAGTGCGAAGCGCGGCACCGCCGTCGCAACGGCCAGAACGCGCGGATGCATGCTCATCCGCTCAACGTTCCGCCTTTCCGGCAGGGTACCCGCGACTTGCATGGTAATGCCATACCTCCCGTGACGTTCAGGCTGATAGCAGCGGTCGCATTCAGCGCCGCTCTATTGGGTGCGGCGCATCGTCCCGCTCCCCTGGTGGTCTACTCGGCGCCGGCAGGAGTTCGCCCAGCCGGGGCTGACGGCGTGCATCCGACCGACGCCATTCTTCCCAACGGACGCATCGCCGCGCCGGTCGGAGCGAGCACGTTCGTCGGCACCGACCCGCTTGGTCTGGCCTTCTCACCCGACGGGCGATATGCGATACTCTCCAACGACGAAGGCGTCAGCGACCAGTTGACGCTTCCTAGCTCTGAGCCCGGTTTGGTAGCCGGCTATTCGCTGACCGTCGTCGACGCACAAAGCATGAGAGTCGTCGACGTTTACCACGATCCGTCGGCCGCGTTCTTCATGGGCGTCGCGGCCGCGCAGGATCCGAGCGATCCTTCTCGCACGATGGTGCTGGCCTCGGACGTATCGGGCGTCGTCCGCGTCTTCGATCTGGACTCCAACGGTCAGTTGACGCCCGAAGCGCAAACGATCGCGTTGCCATCCAACGGAGGGCGCCGGGCCTTTCCAGCGCAGATCGCGCTATCGCCAAGCGGCCGCACCGCCTACGTAGCCGACAACCTAGGCGACGCCGTCGACGCGATCGATCTGGCGTCGCGCAAGGCGGTGCGGACGATTCCAGTCGGGGATTTCCCGTTTTATGTGGCCGCCGATAATAACGCCGTGCTTGCCAGCGGGAGCGGGCTTTCCACTTACACGGCGCTGCAGCCGCCGGCGAGCGATCCGCAGTTCTCACGCCCGGTTCTCGATGGTGCCCGTGCCTCGTCGCTCTCTCTGCTCGAGATCGCCGGGGACGGCAGCGTGAGCGACCCTGCGACCCTTACCATGGATCCTCCACCCGACGGGCAGCAAATCGTCGGCGGCGCGGCGCCCGGCGCGACCGCGTTCAGCCGTGACGGAAGGCTGGCCTACGTCGCCCTTGCGAACGTCGACCGCGTCGCGGTGGTAGCGCTCGGCGCGCGGCCGCAAATCGTGCGCGGGCTCGATCTGCGTCTCTATCCGGGCGCTCCCTACGGGGCGGAGCCGAGCGCCGAGGCGCTCAGCCCCGATGGCAAGCGACTCTACGTGGCGCTGGCGGGCCTCAACGCGGTCGCGGTGCTCGATGCCCGCCGGCCGGCGCGCTACCGCTACGGGCTCATTCCCACCGGATGGTATCCGACCGCGTTGGCGATCTCGCGCAACGGCCGGTACCTGTACGTGGCCGACAGCAAGGGCGTCGACGGCTGGGGAATGCTTCAGCGCATCGACCTCAAGCACACCTCGCTCGTCAAAGCGACGCTCAACGCGCTGCGCTTCAACCGCACGCCGGCGATTGCAAGGTTCAACGCCGTGATTCCGCCGCTGCGTTCGAGTAAGCGCAGCACGGCTATCGATCACGTCGTCTACGTTGCGATCGGCGAGCAGAGCTACGACGCACTCTTCGGAGACTTGAAGGATGCGTCGGGGGCCGTGCACGGAAACGGCAATCCGGCCTTTAGCCTCTATCCCGAAAGCGTGACGCCAAACCTGCACGCTTTGGCCCGAACCTACGCGATTGCAGACAACTTCTACGCCGCCGACTCCATTCTCGACGTCGCGCAGCGCTTTGCCACCGCAGGTGACGCGACGCTCTACACGCAGTTGATCGGCGCCGTTGCCTCGGCTCGCGCGCCGATGGACGATCGCGGCGACGATCCTGAAGACTACGCGCGGGCGGGCTACCTTTTCAACGCCCTTGCGCGCAGCGGCATGTCATTCCGCGATTATGGAGGTCTGCTGCGCCTCTCGGGCTACGAAAGCTCGCGCTATCATCTCGATGTCCCCGCGCTGGCAGCCTTAGCGGGCAACGTCGACTTGAACTACGGCGTAGGCGGCGAGACGGGCAACGACGACGCCGCGCGCGCGGCCGAGGTCGTGCGCGATCTGCAAACGTACGTCCAGGCCGACCGCATGCCGAACTTCACCTACATTTGGCTGCCGGCCGCGCCCAATCGAACCGGACTCGCGAGCGCCGATCGCGCGCTGGGGCAGATCGTCGACTTTATCTCGCACACGCCGCACTGGAGCTCGACCGTCGTCTTCATCGCGCCGGCAGGCATGCAGGCCGGCGTCGATCACGTGAACGCGATGCGCAGCTATGCGCTCGTCGTTTCGCCGCTGGCGCGCCGCGGCTTCGTCGGTGATGCGCATCTCAGCGTCCCGAGCATCCTGAAAACCGAAGAGGAGATCTTCGGTCTGCCTCCACTGACGCTGAATGACTTGCTCGCCACCGACCTGGCCTCGTTCTTCACCACGGCGCCGGCGCCCGAACCCTTCGAAGCGATTCAGTAATTGCGCCGTATGCCGCCGACGACCGGGCGCCCGAAGGGCCTCGGGCGCCCGAGATTCGAATGACGAGCATGATGACGCACGCTTTCGACTTCGGGCCCCTGTTGCTGCAGACGCCGGCGGGGCGGCTTCGTACCGTCGTCCTCGTAAAGCCGTCACCGGCCATCGAAGCAGCGAGACCGTTGATCGGCGAGCCGGGCATCGTCTACTCGCGAGCGCTCGAGCAGCATGAAATCCTGCGTAAGACGCTCGAGTACTTCGGCGTGGAAGCGATCGTCCTGGATACGCATAGCAACGACCCCTATGAAGTGGCCGCCGCAAACGCGGCGATCGCGCTGCGCGACGGCGCCGTCCTGATGCGCCCGACGTCACTATCGCGCCGAGGCGAAGCGGATCGCATGATGGCGGAGCTGGCGCGCATCGATGTGCCGCTGGCGGCACATATCGCGGCTCCAGGATTGCTTGACGGCGACGACGTCATGTTGGCGGGCGACGTCGCGTTCGTGGGGCTTGGCCCGCGCGGCAACGACCTTGGCCGCAGCGGTTTCTCGGAGGTCGCCCGGGCGCGCGGATACCGCGTCGTCGAGGTTAAGCTTGCCGAGGGGGTGCCGTCGCTGCGCGCGGTAGCGAGCCCGGTTGCCGGCGATACGGTCGTCTTCGGCGGCGACAAAGCCGATCCAGCTGCACTCGCCGGCT
>JASHXG010000248.1 GCA_030043675.1 Vulcanimicrobiota bacterium | reverse complement strand
AGCCGCCGCTCTACGGGATCCGCAAGGGCAAGAAGCAGTGGTGGGCGTTCAGCGAGGCCGAGCTCAAGTCGATCGTCGGCGAAGACGGTAAAGACTTTGCGATTCAGCAGTACAAGGGTTTGGGCGAGATGGATGCCGAGCAGCTGGCCGAGACGACCATGGAACCCGGCAACCGGCGCCTCAAGAACATCACCGTCGAGGACGCGGTCGAAGCCGAGCAGATCTTTACCGACCTGATGGGCGACAAGGTCGAACCGCGCAAGCAGTACATTTTCGACTACGCCAAAAGCGTCAAGAATCTCGACCTCTAGCCGGGTGTGGCGGGGAGCTTCCTTTAGAAGCTCCTTAGCTCGGCGGGTTACCCTCGCCGCCGAGAGGTAAACTAAGCGCAAAGGGCTCCCTGTGCGCAAACGCTTGCTGATCGGCCTGGTGGCCGCGGTCGCTCTCGCCGGGCTCGTGATCGCGAAGCGACACGAGCTGATTCGCTTTGCGGTCGAACAGGGCGCCGGCCTGGCCGGGTACGCCGTGCGCATTGCCGATCTGCGGATCGGCGGCGACGGCGCCACGCTCTACGGGCTGGAGGTCGCGCGCGCCGGCGAGCCGGTCCTCGAGGCCGGCCAGATCTCGATCCACTATTCGCTTCGCGACCTGCTGCCCGGCAGCCGCCATCGCTTCGGCTTGGTCGGCGCCGAAGTGAGCGGAGCCAAGCTAACGATCACCCGCTTTCGCGACGGCAGCTACAATCTGAGCCTTCCGAGCGCGCCCCCATCGAGGGTTCCGCAGCCCTTCAATCCGGTGCCGTTGGCCTTCTGGGTTCGCGTGCACGACGCGCGCCTCGAGCTGCGCGAGCCCACTGCCTACGACCCAAGCGCGAAAAATGTGCGCGTGCGCGATATTGATGTCGATGCGCAGATCAACACCGCCGCGGTTACCCGCTATCGCGTGCGCGGCGCGTTCGAAGCAACGCCCGCGATGCCGTTCACGATCGCCGGCAGAATCGACGCGATCAGAGGCTTCGCCATGCATCACGCGCAGGCGGCGCGTTTTCCGCTGCGAGCGCTCGCGAACTACCTTGCCGACACGCCGGCGGTTCGCATTCTCAAAGGCGGAGCGCGCAACTTCGATGCACGCCTTTATGCGCTCGACGTCACGCCCGAGAACGCCGGGAGTTATCACGTCAGCCTGCGCCTGGACGTGGACGGCGGACGGCTGGCGCTTCAGACGCTGGCGGCGCCCGTCGACAACGTGCGCGGCCGCCTGCACGTCGTCGATAACGTCTTCTTCGTCAGCGATCTGCGCGCGACGTTAACCGGAATTCCGCTGCACGTCACCGGCGGCGTGTACGACCTGACCGGCGCGCTCACCGGAAGCCCGCACTTGCGTTTGGGCGTTTGGGGTGCGGGTGATATGAGGGACTTGCGTCACGCCTTCACCTTCACGCGCGATCAGCCGATCGCGGGAATGACGCACCTCGGCGTGTTGGTTCATGGCGCGATCGACGATCCCGTGATCGTGGCACGCGCCGACGCGCCGCATGCCTCGTATCGTGCGATACCTTTTGACGCGTTGCACGCGAACGTCGTCTACCACGCGAACGTCGTGGCGCTCGCGCCGCTGCAGGCCAACTACGCCGGTACGCGGATCGGAATCCGCGGCACGATGGCGATTGGTGCGCACCTGCACTCGCTCTTCGCCGTGCACATCGCCGGCACGGCCAATCACCTTCCGTACTTGGACGAGATGCTGGGAGACGAACCATTCCTGGTCGATGCCTCGACAACCGGAGACGACTTGCTCTTTCACGTCGCCGGCGCGCTTGCGTCGGCGCGAGGCGTCTCGCGCATGGCCGCCCTGTTCGGATCGGATCCGAACGGGACCGCGGCCGTCGAGCCCTTTTGGCTGCACACCGAACGCGGCGACTTCGACGGCGGATATCTCTTAGACCGCCCGCACAGCACCAGCTCCTTTTGGGTGATTGCGAATAATCTGCGGATGCGCGCACCGTCGTCGCCGACCTTTCCGGGAATCTCGCTGCCGCAGATGCCGCCGGTCGACAGCCGGAACGTCGCGATGACGGTGGCGGGCGGCGGAGCGGGGTCGGACGTCGCGTTGGCCGGCATCGCCAGCGCTCAGGACGCGAAGATCGCCACCGTCAACTTCGATCGCATCTACGCGGCGTTTGGCGGAACGCTGCAAAACGCGGCCATCAACGTCCTGCACGCGACCGGTCCGTGGGGACGATTCGACGGCGCCGGCGACTTCTCGTCGACGCGACTGATTGCGTCCGGCCATTATCAGGGCACGTTCGAAGGCTTGCAGCCGTTCTTAGGCAGCGCGATTCCCGGACATGGGGCAATCGCCGGCACGGCCGCAATCGCGGTGCAGCCCAACGCGATCGTCGTGCAAGGCAACGATCTGGCGATGCGCAACGCGACGCTGCGCAGCATTCCGATCAGCAACGCAAGTCTCACGCTCGCGATCGAGGGAAATCAGCTGCGCATCTACTCGGCGCACGCGCGCGCCGCCGGCGGCGACGTCGTTGCGGCCGGCACCTTCTCGCTCGCGCCGCCTGCGTCGGGCGGCGGCGCCGACGCGCTCTCGCTGGTGGCCAATAACCTTGCGGCCGCGCAGCTGCGCGGGATCGGTTTGCCGCTCTCTCGCGGGCGCCTGATCGCGACCGGCAATCTCGCCGCGGGCGCGCCGGTGCCGTCGTTCAACGGCGGCGTGAGCGTCGCCGGCGGACGACTCGAGCAGTTTGATATCGGCGGCAACGGCGACGTGCAGCTGGCCGGCAATGCCGCCTTACTGCGACGAATGGTCGGCCAGCTCGGCGGCACGTACGCGCTCGTCAAGGGCAGCATCGGCTCGCTGACCTCGGGATTGCCGGCGTTTGGGCTCGATGCCGACGTTCCAGCCGGGCCGATTGCAAGTACGCTGCACGCGTTCGGCTTCCCCAACTACATGACCGACGGCGTATTCAACGCGCAACTGCACGTCGGCGGCAACGGTCTCGCGCCCAACGTGATGGGCAACGTCGGCGTGCCGGCCGGCGACGTCAACGGCCTGCCATTCACCGATGCGAGCGCGCACCTCGCGGCCGACAGCAAAGGCGTCAGCGTGCACCACGGACGCGTCGTGGTCGGAACGACCTACGCCCACTTCACCGCCGTCTCGCAGCCCGGCGAGCAGGCGATGCACGTCAGCTCGACGCACGCCGACCTCTCCGACTTCAATAACTTTTTCGATACCGGGGACACGCTCGACGGCGACGGCCGCATCAAGATTGCGGCGTCCACCAGCGGAGCGCGCCTCACCTCGAGCGGCGATATCGACATCCGCGACTTTCGTTATCGGAATCTCCCGATCGGCAACACGCGCGCGTCGTGGTCGAGCGAGCGCAACGTCCTTACCGGTTCGCTCGCGATCGGAGGCAGCGAAGGCGCGCTGCGAGCTCACGGCTCGCTGGGCCTGAGGCCGAGCCGCGACTGGCGCTCGACCCTCGAGCATACGCGCTTCGACCTCGGC
>JASHXG010000247.1 GCA_030043675.1 Vulcanimicrobiota bacterium | reverse complement strand
CAAGGATACTACATAAGAACTTTCCTATAGGCCAAGCGGCGGCAATTAGCGAAGAATTGCGCCGGCCAAAATGCAATCCAATCTTCCGGTCGACGATTACGAAGCCCGTTCTTAGACGGCTGATAACGGTCGTCGTCATCCCGGTTGCAGCTTGCGCGCACGTAAGCGCGCCCGTGAGTTCGGTGCCGGCGTCTTACGTTCCGAGCACCGTCGTCGATCGAAGTGCTGTTCCGTGCACGGTAAGCTACGACGGAGTCGTTTGGTATCGGATTCCGGCCGGCGATTTTCCGCCGATCGAGGTGCGCCTGGCGAAGTGCGGCTTCAAAGCCCTGGGTAGGAACCCATCTCCGCAACGTCCGCGTTGGTCGATGCCATCTGCAGCGACGCAGACGCGCTTCGTCTTCGCCTCTCTACAGGAGGCGGACTCGCTGGAGGAGACGCGTGACATCGAGCGAACGGCGGCCGCGCACCACGTGCCGGTGTCTTGGATGGTGGGCGACATCCATCACATGGCCGATGCCGCCTACTACAATGCGTTTCACGCTGCTAATGGCGACGACGCCCAGGCTCAGTTCTACGGCAACCTGCACGCCGCAATGAAGGCGAAGCTCCCGTGGTACGTTCCGACCGTGAGCATCCTAACGGCCGGCGAAGAACGCGACGTGCAGCTCGCGCTCTCATTTGGCGAGCATGCCTTCTGGGGCATTACCTGGAACAGTCGCGGCACTGACGGGACGTTCGATTATGGCGCGCCGTGGGGCACCTATTGCGCCGACGTTCATTCCTACAAGCGGCCGCAGCCGGATGGCGGTTGCGCGCTGCTCGCCTTTGAGTGGACGGCGCGTGATCTGACGCGTGCGTACCTTAGCGGGCGTGAAGCGGCCTTCTCTACCGACCCCGACGATCTGCTCCTGCGGGGCGGATTTTCTCCGAAGGGCGCTGCCGCGTACGCGCGCAAAATCGTCGACGCATATGCTGCGGCCGGCGAGACCCAGCCGATCGTCATGATCGTGCAGGAGGAGGCGAGTGACGGCTCCATCGCGGCTAACGCGGTAGTTATGAATGCGTTGTTCGATGAGGCCGTGCATGACGGAATGAAGCTCGAAACGCTGAGTCAGGCGTCGCGCGACGCTCGCACGTTCTCTGCTGCGCCGCGGGCAGTTGCTTTCCCCTATATATTTGGGGGCAAGGAAGTCCAGTCTGACGTCCTCCACGGTGACACGCTGTACCCAGCGACGATCGACTATCACGACTCTCGCGTCGGTATGACGTTTCTTTCGGGACGCACCTTGCCAAGCCGGATCTTCCGATACGCGGATTATCCTGTCTCGCGTTTCGATCGCCCGCTGCCCGAAGTGCCTCGTTGGGAGATGCCGTCGCTCCTACGCGCAAGCGTTGTGGACGGGCGGCTGACGCTGACGTTCGCCGCGCCGCGAGCACTGCGTTTCGGAGTGGCGATCTGGAGCGATCCGGCGCAGCTGAGGATTCGCGGTCCCGGAGCAATCCGCGCCGGACGCGCGGCTACGGTCTTGGTCTTTGACCTGAAGGCCGGCACAAACTCCGTGCGCTACCGCTGTAGCGGCTGTCGCAGCTCGACCTTTACCTATTCGCTTTGAGGTAGACTCGCAACGTGCCGTCGGTGTTCTTGGTGACGGTCAGCTCGACGCGCCCGCCGTCCATCGCGATGCGAGTTGCACGCGTAGTCGGGCAGTGCCCACGGGGGGACCGATCGCGCTCGAGATCGCGCGAGAATCCGTAGATCGTCCGGGCGCCGTTCGTCCGACGCCAGCTGGTCACCGTTGGCGGCGGCTCGGCGAGGTTATTGCGCTGCCGTCGGCGGTGCGAACGGCTTTCAGCACGCCGGTGAACCAGATGGTTGAGCCGGCCGGGATCGGCGTCATCCCGTATTTGTCGAACCGCACTTGGATAGCCGACATGCACGACGGCGTACTCTGCGCTTGCGCGCCGGCCGCACCCGGCGAAAGCAGCGCGCATGCCGCCAATGAGAGTGCGGACGGTACTTGTGGTCTAATGATGGTCGAACCAAAGATACTGAAGCGCGGCCGCAACCGTAGAAAACCTTTGGCCGAATCGGCCGCTCAACCAACGCGACCACGAAAGCTTCGTCGATACGCTCGACCCCACCGACTGCGAAAAGGTGAGTCCGTAGCGCGAGTTGGCTAGCGAATTAATCCAGGTCGAACCGTTCGTGCTGGTTGCGCCGCCCGAATAGTAGTTCGCATCAACCGCAAGCCACTGGTTCTGCCGAAAAGCATACCCCGTGTGGAACTGGAAAATGCCCAGCGGCGCTTGCCGCAGCACCTGGCCCCCAAGATAGTCCGCGTTTTCGCCAAAAACCCACAAGCCGGCAGACAGATCCGTGAACCACTTACCCATAGGCTGTTCTAGACCGATCTCTGGCTTGAACGTCCAGCGGTTCGATCCGATGTTGATGAGTTGGGTTCGGTCATACGTACCCGTCGGCATGATTACGGTCGTGCTCAAGCCGAGGGTTGTGCTAGGCTTGCGACGTGCGAACTCAGCCGGCGTAAGCGCCCGACCGAGAAGATTTACGCCGAAACGCGCTCGAAAATCCGCGAAGCCGTAGCGCGAAAATGCCAGAGGCTGACTGGAGAAAGCTGCGCTGACGTGACCGCCGAGGTACGGAACGCTAACCGCCCAGTTTGCCGTACGTTGACCCAAACGAAAGGTATGGGTGAAACTCAGGATCACGGTGTTGACGGCAGGACGCACGTCGCTGAGCGGTAGCGACGGGTCGAGAGGCACGGTCCCGGTCGAATTCGACAAAGTTCCCACCGCGAAATTGGAGTCGATCGGCGACGCGGAATACGATCGAGGCTCAAGTTCTTGGCTCACCGCCGGGCTCACGTTCCCGGCGAATGCAAGCATCACGAGGGCGCTCGGCAATAACCCGAGCGCGAGAATCCTTTGATACCGCGCGGACTTCATTTGTTCCGACGACCGTTTCTCCAAGAGCCCGAGCAACGCATCCTTGTGCCTCAGGCGGGCGGCCCCAGCCAAAAGCGCTAGCCCAGCGCGTAGGGGAAGGAGGCGTTGGCAAACGAACCAGCCGTTTTCCAGCCCTTTGTCCGCCAGTTCGGAGGCTCGTCAAATGCGTCATTTTCGTACCGCAGCGGCACTGACGCTGATCGTTCTTTCGCCCGCGATCGCAGGCGCCGCATCCTGGCAGCGCGCGACGGCGGGCACCGTGCACGCCGGCGTCACGAGCAGCGCGACGTTCGTCATCGCGGCGTACGTGACGCTGCCGGCACAATGCTACGTCGCTCGCATCCGTACGTCTACGTCGGTGCTGAGCCGCTCATTCGTCGTCGAGGAGATGCCGGGATCTTCAACCTGTACCGGAGGGACCGTCTACCACTGTACGGTCGTCAGCCCGAATTTCAGCCTTCCGATAGCGCATACGTTCAACGTGCATTCCCAGGGCAAAACGTGGGAGGTGCCGCTTGCGGCGACGGCGCCCCAGCCCCTCGAGCCGATGTGCGCTAAGCCCTAGTTACCTGCGGGGCCGGCGTCATACGTTAACCGTCATTTCCAGGATTGCCGAGGCGAAGTCGTCGACGTTGGTCTCAAGAGCAAAGTGGCCGGCGTCCAGGAAGCGGACGTCCGCCTTTGGCACGTCGCGCTTGAACGCCTCGGCGCCGGGTGGGGTGAAGAAGTCATCGTTCTTTCCCCATATGGCCAGCAACGGGGGTTGATGCGTTCGTAAGTATTGCTGATATTGGGGATAGCGTTCGATATTGGATTTATAGTCGAGCTTGAGGTCGGCCTGAAGATCCATCATCCCGGGCTGGGCAAGGAGAGCCGCATCGAGCCAGTACGCCTCGGGCTCGATTGCGGCGGGATCGCTCACCCCTTGAAAATATGCCTCACGGACCCCATCGAGCGTCATGCGCTGCTTCAGTGATTCACGAATGGCCGGTGAAGGCTGGTTCCAATAGGCACGCAGTGGAGCCCAAGGGTCGGCGCCCAGGCCCTCCTCGTATGCGTTGCCGTTCTGCGAGACGATCGCGGTGATGCTCTCCGGATTGGCAACCGCCAGATTAAAGCCGACCGGTGCGCCGTAGTCGAATACGTACATTGCATACCGCCGCAGCGAAAGGGCGTTCACAAAGCCTTGAATCGTCGCCGTCAGGCCGGCAAAAGTAAACTGATAGCCCGCTCCTTCGTCGACCGTTGTAAATCCGAACGAAGGCATATCGGGTGCGATCAGGTGAAATCGGCCGGCAAGCCTCGGCATGAGATGCCGGAAATAGTGCGACGAGTTTGCAAAGCCGTGGAGCAGCAGAAGAACCGGTTGTTCT
>JASHXG010000246.1 GCA_030043675.1 Vulcanimicrobiota bacterium | reverse complement strand
GTTAAATGCGGGGAAGATCGTCTTCCCTTCGGGGCTCCACGAAATACGAATCAAGTCGTTGAGGTTCTCGTCGTCTCGTGCCCGGCGCGCCTCAATGCGCACCTCGCGGTCGAGCGAAAATCGAGACGGGCCGTCGACGGGGACGCGCAGCCGCAATCGAGCGACTCCGTCCAAGCCGCGCAGGGAAGCCAGATAGCGCTCGAGGCCGGCTTCGGCCCGGCTAGCTGTGGATGCGACAGAAATTTGCTCGCGCAAGTGCGCCATTTGATCGAGTGTACGCCGCTGGTATGAATGTACCGAGAACGCCCGGTTCTCGATTTCTTCCCAGGCACGCTCGCCGTGGACCAGGCGAACGGCCAACGGGTACCGGTCCGCGAGGGGCGAAATGAGCGGCCAAGCCGTGGAGAAGTCGTCCTTCGCCCTCGCGGAGATCGAGGGAATCCAGTTCCCCTTGATCGAGTATGCGCCCGATGCGACCGTTATCGTCGATGCAGAGGGTGCGATACGCTTGGTCAACGCGCAGGCCGAGCATCTCTTCGGATACTACCGCGAAGAGCTGATCGGCCGGCCGATCGAGATCCTCACTCCAGAGCGCTTCCGTCGCGTTCACGTCCACCACCGAGCCGCGTACGTAGCCAATCCGCGCCCACGGGCGATGGGCACGGGCCTGGAGCTGTTCGGGCTGCGCAAGGATGGAAGCGAGTTTCCAGTCGAGATTAGCTTGAGTCCCGTTTCGACGCGCGAAGGAACGTTCGTAGCCAGCGCGATTCGCGACGTTACCGAGCGCATCGCGTTCGAGCGGCGTCTCCAAGAACTCAACGCCGAGCTCGAAGATGCAAGCCGCGCCAAGGATCGTTTTCTCGCCGCGATGAGCCATGAGTTGCGAACGCCCCTAAATGCCATCCTCGGCTTTACCGGCACGTTGCTCATGAAGCTTCCCGGACCACTGACTCAGGAACAAGAGCGGCAGCTCAAAATCGTCCAATGGGCCGGCCGCCACCTGCTTTCGTTGATCAACGACATCCTCGACCTAGCGAAGATTCAATCCGGCAAACGCGATCTGACCTTCGAACGCGTCCCGGTCCGAGACGTGGTCAAGGACGTAGCCGCTTCGCTCGCGTCAGTCGCCTCCGAAAAAGGACTCGACCTCACGCAATTCGTTTCGGATGAGGCTGCGTTGGTCACCACCGACCGCCGAAGCTTGCGACAGATTCTGTTGAATCTGACCGATAACGCAATCAAGTATACGGAGCGCGGATCGGTGCGAATCGATGCTCGCGCCGGCCGCTGGAATGGCCAGACCGCCATCGCCATTAGCGTCATCGACACCGGTATCGGCATCAAAGCGGATGACGTTGCTCGCCTGTTCAAAGCCTTCGAGCAGCTCGCCGCGGGGAGCGCCGACCGCGTGGGCGGGACCGGTCTCGGCCTCCATCTATCCCGGGCGCTGGCCCTGCTGCTCGGCGGAGAGCTGAGCGTGATCAGCGAGCAGGGAGCGGGCAGCACATTCACGCTGACCCTTCCGCTTGCTCGCGAGTCTGCCTAAGTGGCACGCGTCCTCGTCGTCGACGACAACCCCACGAACCTGGATCTGATGACATACCTGCTCCGCGCCTTTGGCCACGACCCGACGGGCGTCGCCGATGGCACCGCCGCCCTCGAGGCGGCTAAGCGCGGCGCTTTCGCGCTGGTGCTTACCGATATTCTCATGCCCGGGATCGACGGATACGAGCTCGCGCGCCGGCTGAAGAGCGATCCTAACCTGACCTCGACGCCATTGGTCGCCGTCACTGCACTCGCGATGCCGGGCGATCGCGAGCGGATCGAAACGATGGGATTCGACGGCTACATCGGTAAGCCGATCGACCCGCAGCTCTTCGTCTCGCAGGTCGAAGGGTATTTGAAAAACTGAGGAATCTCGTTTCTCAGATTCTTCATCGGGGTCTGGTAGAGTGACGTTTGATGTTGCGAAGAATCCTCGTTTCGCTCGATGGATCGGATTGCGCGGCGCATGCTTTTGACTATGCGCTAGGCCTAGCAAAAGGCGAAGGTGCGAAGATCGACATCTGCTCGGTCGTGGATCCGGTTGCCGTCGTCGGACGCAATCTGCCCGATCCCCTCAAAGAGGAGCGGGTCGCCGCCGCCAAGCACGAGGCCGAGCAAATCGTCGGAGCGGCGGCTGCAACGGCTCGAACGGCGGGACTGACGGCTACCGAGCACGTCGAAATCGGTGAACCGGCAACCGCGATCATCGCCCGGGCGACGAGGACGAGCGCCGATACGATCGTCATGGGAACGCATGGGCGCTCCGGTTTTAGGCGGTTATTCATGGGCTATGTTGCCGAGGAGGTGCTGCGCTCGTCGCCCTGCCCGGTCGTCATGGTGCGGGAGAAGGCAACCGTCGGCAGCGGCGAGCGCGTTGCTCCGCCGGCGATCGACGGTGAAGGGCCGGTCTGCATGTTCAGACTGCTCGAGGTCGCACCCCAAGACTACGACAAGCTCTATAGGGAAATTGCGGCATTCCTACGCGGCCCCGGAGCCGACCTACCCGGCTTACACGAGGCACGATTGTTTGGCAGCCTCGATGCCAGTCGCATCGTCATCCTCACCGAGTTCGAGTCGCATCGGGCCTGGGTCCACGCCCAATGGGATACGCGCCTCGGCAAACTTCTCGAGGAGCTTGCCGTCAATGCCCAGACCTTAGAGTTCAACCTTTACCACAGCGACCGATTCTTGCCCAAG
>JASHXG010000245.1 GCA_030043675.1 Vulcanimicrobiota bacterium | reverse complement strand
AAGCCCCGGATGGCCTCGGAAGGCCACACGACCTCCACGTGATCGACGCCCAACGCATTGACCGGATTGTGCTGTTCGCTCACGTAACGTGCCAGATCGTCGACGGAAACGACGCGCGTCGCGCTTTGACCGCGAAAAACCACCTCGATCCGCGCCTGCGTTCCATAGCGAATGGCGGTCGCGACGCCCGTGACCGGCAGCACGCCGGTCGGCATGACGTCTGCGCCCAACAACGCATTGATCAGCGAGCTTTTGCCGCGCTTGAACTGACCGACCACGAGCAGGTTCAGTTCGCCGCGCGGAAGCTGCCTCAGGAGTTCGCGCGCCAGCGTTGCCGCAGCTTCGTCTTGCACCGCGTACGCAGAGCTTCGAGTCCCGCGATCGCGTCTTCGATCACGGCAGGGCAGAAAGATAACGTCCGCGTTTACTCGAGCGAAAATCCACGGCTTGCGGGATGAAGCGGAGGACCTGCGGATCATCGAGGCTCAACCACTCAACGCTCAAAATCTGCTCGCCGCTACGATCCGGCGGCTCGCTGCGCCCTTGGATCTGTGCGTAAAAACAGACTTCAAGCGTAGGGTACGGCCAACGTTCGTTGGGCTTTTCGGCGACGAAAGCAATTTCGGTCGGCGTCGTCCGAAATCCAGTCTCTTCAAAAACCTCGCGCACGAGCGCCTGGTGCAGCGATTCGTTGTCGTGCGCCATGCCGCCGGGAAGATTGATCCGCTCGATTGCACGATCGAGCTCACGAACCACCAAGAGTTCATCGCCGGGTCGCAGTATCGCGGCGCTGACTTGGACCGTATAGTGATTCAAACGGACTCCTTCCAAGCTCGTCTCTCGAGAAAGGAGCCATCAGCCGGCGTGCGGCGGTCCGAGGCGGCGCTCCATCGCCCTTTATGCTCGTTCATTCGAAGGATCGGCCTTTTTTCCTGCGAATTGCCGATATAATACAAGGCGATGGAGCTCGCCGATCAACCGCCGCCATGGCTGATGGCTCCTCAGCAGGAATGAGGTATGTTGATCATGGCCGCGCGCCAACAAGCTAATGCTAACGCCGAAGGCACGTTCATCGCAGAGCTCCAAGATCGTTGTCGCGATCTTGAGGAGCGATTACACCGGTCGGATGAGCAGCTCAAGACACGTAGTGGTCGTTTGTACGAGCTCGAGCGTCAGTACGCGTTCGAGCATTTTGAGCTCCAGCAATCGATGCGCAATCTCAAGATCGAACGGCTTCGCAATGCAGGCATCTTCGCGGACCGCGATATCATACTGCGGCGCGCTAAAGAGCTGCAAGCCCGAATTGTCGAGCTCAAGAAGCGCCTGGGCAAGTACGAAGACGTGGAGGACGTGCTCTTCGACGAAGCGCCGATCGTCGCGGACGGCGCATGATCGATGCCGGGCTCCTAGCTTTTCGTGCGCAGGAAGCCGTGGCCCGCTCGGAGCTGGACGCGGGCTGCCGGAGCGACCTTGCGCACAGCCTCACCTTCACTGCGCTTCCGCTGCGCAAGGCGCGTTTGGCGGCCGGCCTAGGTGCGGAACACGCCGACGTCATCGCGCGCGAATGTGCGAGCAGCGTCTTTGCAAATGCGAGCGTTCGATTTCGAGCGCGCTTTCGGACGTACGCGGAGACTCTCGTCGATGCCGAGCGGCGCTTCGTGGAAACCGCGTTGTCCGGCACCGGCGAGCGGGGTCGCCCGGCGAGGGCCGCGCGACAGATACCGGTGCCGCGGATCGACCTCTACGACGAGCGCTCGATCTTGCCGCAAAGCCGGCTTTGGCTATCCGAGACCGGCCCTTGGATGTTGGAACTGGAGAACCGGCTGCAACGCGTGCTCGAGTCGAACGTCAATTCTGCCCGCCGGAAACTTCTCGAGCGCGGAGAGCGGCAGATGCTTCGAACGTTGGCGGTTGTTCGCCTGATCGACCGAAGATACGGTCATAAAGGTCTCGGGCGTAGCTCGTATGAAGCGGGGCGCCGGGCATGATCCTGAAGGTCCTGGTGCCGTCCTCGCGCCGTTCGGCGAGCAGCAGAAGCGCGGCGGATTCCTCCGTCGCCTGAATGCTCTGCGCGAACTCGTACTGATGCGTGACGAAGTAGACGGTGACGCCGGACTCGGTTAGCGCGCTCACGACCTGGTGGGCGATCTCGGCGCCCTCCCGTGCGTCGGTTGCGGCAAAAGATTCGTTGAGCAGAACCAGCGAATTCGCTTGGACGTTGTCGACGATGCCGCTCATGCGCAGGAGCTCTTCGTCGAACTTCCCGCTCTGCATCGTTGGATCTTCTTCGCGCTGATAGTGGGTAAAGAGCCCTTCGCACACGCTTGCTTCGAAACGATCCGCGGCGACGAACATTCCACATTGCATCATGAGCTGGCCGAGACCGACGCTGCGTAAGAAGGTCGACTTGCCGCCGCGATTGGCGCCGGTGATGACGACGAGGCGCTTGCCGTCAGCGCCCAGGTCATTTTCAACGACGCCGCGGCCCAGCGCCAGTGCCAACGCCGGATCGTAGAGCCTCGCAGCCGAGCGCTTTTGCGCGGCCGCCTCACACGGAGTGGGCATGCAAGTCGGGCAGCCCAAGGAATTTAGAGCTTCGTAGAGGTTGAGGCACCCGACGTAAAAGGCGAGCTCGGTCCGTAGCATCTTGAAGAAGGCGAGGATGTGACCGGTCGAGCGGCCGAGCGCGTCGGCGACGAGCGCGACTCCCTGGTCCTTCAGGGCCGCCAGCGCGCGTAAGCCGGCTTCGTCCCGGTCGTCGATCTTGAAGGCATAGCCCCCGGTAGAGTCTCCCAGAAAGAGTCGACGCATCCAACTTTCGGGCGCCGCGCCTTTTCGTAGAACGTAGTTCGCGCCCTTGTTGCCGGCGCCCAGTTCCGCGCTCAAAAGAAGGCCGTTTGGAAACTGCAGCCGCCGTAGGTGCTCGCGAATGCTCTCGAGATAGTCGTCGCTTAATTCTCGCTGCAGCATCTCAAAGAGCGTCGTGAATGCCGGCGAGGTGAACTCTGAAGCATGCTGGTCGGCAAAACGCCGGAGTCGTCGCAACTGTGCCTCGAGCATTTCGAGCAGGTTGATGGCCCAAAAGAGCACAGAGCCGGGCGTCTTCCCGACCATCGGTATCCCGTAGAGAAATCCTCGACGCTCGGCGTTGACCGTCTGAACCGCGAGGTCATGGAGCTCGCGTACGGCCTCCGCATGCGCGATACAATCCTTTAAGGCGGCTTGCCGATAGCGAATCGACGCGATGTCGGACAAACTCGTCAGGAGCGTCTCGCGTGCGACTTGTGCAATGTTGTCGTCGGTCGCCGCCATGGCGTTGACTATCGTCTGCAGTCCGAGATCTTGGATGACGTCGTGCTGGTATTTCGGCAAGGCTATATGGGCGGCGACGTCTCGCTCCGCATACATGAGGTGCGCTTTCATTGCTTCGCAGCCTCGATGCGCGCCCTAATGCGCGCGTAGGTAAGGCGGTGCTTTTCGGCAATCGAGACCGCATACGAGCGACCACCGGCGGGTCGCCGCGCGACTTTGTACGTGCGGATCGCCGGGTCATCCGGCGACACCATGCTGACCATGCTGACGATCCGATCGTCTGCGGAGGCGAGCGCGTCGAGGAATGTGACGCATACGCACCGGGCGCCGAGAGACAGAATTCGCTCGACGATTTGTCGCGCCAGAAAGTATGCATCGCTCGTTGTCGTGGAGCTAAAAATCTCGTTGACGATGATGATGCTACGAGCCGTCGCGCGTTCGAGGAGGTCGCGTATTCGAAGCAGGTCGTCTTCGAGTTTGCTCCGGAGGTTCTCGACGTGCTCCTCTCGCTCGAAATGCGTGAGGATTTTGTCGAAGAGCGCGAGCCGAGCCGCGCGGCCGGGGACGGGGCAGCCAAGGCCGGCAAGGTAGTGTAACTGCCCGAAGAGGCGGGCGAAGGTGGTTTTGCCTCCTTGGTTCGGGCCGGAGACGACGATGAGCCGTTCGTCGTCCTCGAGCGTGACGTCGTTCAACACGACCGAAGCACCGCGCGCGATCAAGCTGTCGGCCAGCGCGGCGTCGTAGGTGTCGCGGGCGAACACCGTACGCGCCTGCGAACGCACCTCCGGATAGCAGATCGGCAGCCCGCCGGCAATGAAGCGCGCCACGTACGCTTTGTAGGCGACGTAGAACTGAATTTCGCGGTCGAAGCGGGCGATCGCGGGGTCGATAAAGCCGTGATTGCGCTCGCAGAACTCGGCCAGCTTTGCAAAGGTTGTGGGGAACAGCTTTGCGACGAGTGAGAGAATTCTCTCCTCGACCTGACTCATGTCGATCGAGTCCCGCAACGGACCTACGTACGAACTCGATTCGCCTTGGCTAAACTTGGCGAACGTCTCGGCGACCTCGTCGCTGTAATCCGCTTGCCCTTGGTACCGCGATACGGATACCGCATTGTCCTTGATATGAACCGAGTACGTGATGTTGTTTAGTTCGAGCAGGAGCGTGTCCGCCGCGGACGCGCGCGAGGCGAACGCCGGGGAGGCCACGTACTGCGACAGATACCTTCCAAAGCCGCGCAGACCGCGTGAATTCAATGGTGAGTTCAGAAGGCGTTCGCCGAAGTCAACGATCGCTTGAGAATAGGTTCGCAGCGCGTCGAGGAACAGCCGCTGCGACTGCAGCGGGTTGACTTTAGCGCCCTTGGCCAACTGCTCGCGCACTCGACGCATCGCGCTCGCAAACTCCGTCACGTAGGCGAACGTTCGATCGCTTTCGAGATCCCGCATGACTTCGTGGCGATACTCGACCGCCCGCGCCGTTGTTAGCGGAGAGAGAAAGAAGGGCCGGAGCTCGTACTCATCGTCGGCACCGACGACAGCGTCGATGACCTGATCGAGATTGAGATCGGCAAGGCATTCAGGCGCCTGAACGGATCCGTCCCACGCGGCGGGTTCCTCCTCATCCAAAATGCTTCTAAAATCCACTGACGGCATCTCACTATCTCAGGAGCCATCAGCCGCGTTCCGCGACGCTCGGAGGCGAGCCCCATCGCCGGTTCTGGCGGCTTATTAGAGTTCGGATGCCGAAAACCTTGGCAATCGTATTAGGATGTGAATCGCGGCTGCGCGTAGCAGCGACAACCGGGATGGAACGGCGGCGCCCAACATGCATCGAAGCTCCGCAGGCCCCAGCGCTGCGTACACTGCGAGCACGCCTCGGAATAGCCGTGCACCTCGAATCCGGTTGCATGGACATCGGCCAGTACGCGCTCGCGGTGACGAAGGGTGATCAGCCAATGTGCAACGATCTGTAGTAAGGCCAGATCCGTCCCCAGCGCTTGTGCGTCCGCAACGGGCTCGAACGCTCGCGCCGCCGGATCGTACAAAGCGTTGGTGGCCAGCTCGTCTACGGCGCGCCTGAACGTCCGTCCGCCGAGGTGCAGAGTCGCCGGCGAGGCGAAGGTAGCGACGCGGCGATCGACGGCGCCGGCGCGCGCGCGCGTCACCTTGGCATCGAGCGACAAACGATCCCAGACGGAAGCGTGCCAAAGGCACGAGGGCTTAAAGTCAAACGTCCACAGATGTGGGCGCTCGCCGCTTTGAATCAGCCAATCGCGAAAGTGCGCCAAGGAAGGGAACCAAAGATCTCGTCCGAGAAGGCACGCCGTCACGTCGGCGTTCGTAAATGCCGATTCC